>NZ_JBSFNM010000007.1:0-256977 GCF_053587085.1 Kitasatospora sp. NPDC003701 | reverse complement strand
GGGCGGTCACCGCGAGCCCGCTGCCGGGGCCGTCGGGGAACGACGAGTACTTCCTCTGGCTGCGCCGGGACGCCCCGCAGTTGGACCCGGCGGAGCCTACCAGTCAACGGTCCCGTCGCTCCGGAGCATCGGCCGGTAGGCCGTTCCGACCCAGTCACGGTCCGCGTAGTGCGCCATCGCCTGGGTGACGGCGTGCAGCCACGTGGCGAGACCAGGCCAACCGATGAAGTAGGCGGAGTCGTCGTGCGGAGCCCGGCCGAGGTGGTCGTGCCACAGGCCGGGGCCGCTGTCGATGAAGTGCTCGTCGCCGTCGCCGCCGGCGAACGGCACCCACAGCGTTCCCCACCACGGGTCGTCCTGCTGGTCCGGATCGTCGGCCTCCCACATGCTCATCCGCATGTCGCGGACCTCGACGATCCTCTCCGCGGAGTACAGGGGGCCGCACGGGAGGACTCCGACGGACGAGCCGTCGCCGTCGTGACACAGCAACGACTCCCGCAGGTCAGCGGGAAGCGCGAATCCGAGCTGCTCCTCCGCTCTGTCGATGGCTTCGGGCGATGCGGGCAACCGGAGGTCGGCCAGGCTGGCCGGCGCGTGCTCCGCCAGCCAGGCGTCGATGAAGGTCCAGGACTCGGTCACTGAAGCAATCACCGGGCTGATGCCGATGCGTGGAGGCTCGATCATGGGTCGTAGCCTCGCAGAACGCTGTGACACGACCGCCATCCGGTGCGGCGTGGTGTGGTGCCGACTCTGTGGTGGCTCGGACCGGCGGCGCGGCTCGCCGGTTCGCGGGGCGGCGGTATTCGTCGCCGTCGCCGCCGCGGCCCTGACCACCATCACCACCACGGCCTTCGCGTGAAGTCCTTCACCTCGTCGTCGAGTTCAGGATCACGCGAAAGTCGTACTGCCGTCCCGAAAACACCCGGACGAGGGATCACCAGATCCGCTTCTTCGACACCGCTGGACGGATCACGAGCTCAGGGCAGGTGTCGCAGCCACGAGTCGATCGCGGCGCAGTCACCATCGGTCAGACCGCGACGGGGGTCGACACGATGGAGCAGGGCGGGTCCCCGGTGGTGGGCAGCGACCCAGGCCCGATCGATGTCGGTGACCTCGTCGTCGACCCAGACGAACGGCCGCCCCGCCGCCCATTCGACCAGGGCGCGGGTCTTCCAGTGCAGTCCGCTCCGCTCGTCCTGGTCGTCGAGGTCGGACGGCTCCGGCCAGACCACCACGGGCAGCTGCGGCAGGCCGATCCGGGGAGCGATGCACTCGTTCGCGTCAGCCATCCACGTCGTGGCCCAGACCACCTCGCACGGAAGCGCGGCCAGCCGGCGCCCGTGCTCGGGGTCGATCCTGCTCAGGAGCGGATTCACGTCCGCGTCAGGCGGTTCGGAAACTGTCGGCCAGGTCGGATACGACGCCGCGCCGAACGGGATGAGTGGCCCGTCGACATCGAGGAACAGCAGCGGACGCTGCGCAGTGCCGGTCACGGGAGCACGGTAGCGGCAGACCCCACCGGGTGCGGCCTCCGAGGCACGAACCCGGCGGCCACCCCGCCTGCTCCGCCATGGCCGACGGGTACTCCTCCACGACATCGCCCAGGATCGGGATCAACTGGCGGGCCGGGCAGGGGGAGCACCGCAACCAGTACGGGGAGATCGGCAGGGCCCTCCACGCGACCTGCGTGGAGCCGTTGGCCGAACTTCGCCACCCGACCGAGCAGTTGGAGTGCCACGCTGGACAGAACCGAACGACGGAGGGTCACGTGCTCGGGCACCTCATCACTCACGACGACAACCTGCGGATGGTCCCCACGGACCGGAACGAGTTGACCACCGCGGTCGGCCGACTCCACGAGGAACTACGGGCCTTGCCCGAGGAGACCGACCCCGCGCGCACTCGGGTCCTGACCCGATGGATCGGCATCGGCCAGCTGTGCCTGGGCCACCACGAGGAGGCCCGTACCGCGCTCCGGCAGTCGCTCGACCTCGCCGAAGCGCTCGGCAACACCCCGGCCGTCATTGCCACCGGGCTCAATCTGGCCGACTCGCACCGCTACGCCGGGGACGTCCAGGGCGCGGACGCGCTCTACCGCAGCGCACTGGACACCGCGCGAAGGCGGCACCCGGAGCTCGTGGACTTCGCGCTCCAGCACACCGGTAAGCATCTGATGGAGCGCGGCGATCTCGCGGATGCCCGGACCCGTCTCCAGGAAGCGCTGCGGCTGCGGGTCGCCAAGGGGGACACCGAGCTGATCGGGTCCACGCGGGCCGCACTCGACCGGGTCGAGCTTCTGATCGGCCAGGCCGACGCATCGGCGGCAGACCTCGCCGCACCGAGCCGGTAGAGCCGCCGGTGGACCGCCCCGCTCCGGTCCCGCACCACGGCCCGGACGCCGTCCCCGTGCGCGGACGAGTTCCCGGTACCTCGGGACGCTGTGGCCGGGCTCACCGCGCAGCAGCGCGTGCGCCCGCGGGAGAGCGTCACCCTGGTCGGCTTCGGGTTCCGCACGCTCGACCAGGCCGCGCGTACGGTCACGCACCCTCCGCCGGTCCCCGGACGCTCACCCCCCGCCTGGCCGCTCCGGGCGAGCAGCCAGGCGGGGGTGAGCGTCCGTGAAAGGAAGCCGGGTCAGCCGATCAGGGTGCTCTGCAGCCAAGGGGTGATCACGGCCATCGCCTCACCGAAGCGCGAGATGGCGCAGTGGCCGGTGTCCGGAATCAGTTCGACCCGGGTGTCCCGGCGGCCCTTGAACACCAGGGTGTCGTCCTGTGGAACGTGGACGTCCTCGGTGCCGTTGACGACGAGCATCGGCCCGTTGGCGTCCTGGTCCAGCAGCGGGCGCAGGTTGAAGGCCGCGAAGGCCGCCTCGCGCTCGGCCGTGCTCGGCATGGCGTCGAAGCCCAGGGCGTTGCCGACGATGCCGTCCATGCCGAAGGCGAAGCCGCGCCCCGGAGCGAAGGAGCGCTCCACCGGGCCGCCGAGCACCACGGAGGCGTCCACCGCTCCGGTCAGTCCGGTCCGGGCGGAGTAGTAGCCGCCCATCGAGATGCCGAAGTGACCGACCTTCCCGTTGCCGATCGTGCGGGCGAAGGAGACCAGTCCGGCGATCACCTCGGCCCCGCCGTCCGGGGTCATCGGCAGGTGGGCGGTCTCGCCGGTGCCGGCGAGGTCGAACAGCAGGAGTCGGGCGGGCAGGGTGAGCGCGAGCTGCTCCCACATGCCGTGCAGGTCGGTCTTCCAGGAGTCCACCCCGCCGCTGGCCAGTACGACCGGCGCGTCGGCGGGCAGGCCGGGGGCGGCCATCAGGTGGATCGGCAGGGTGGCCTCCCCGCTGCGGTACGGCAGGGTGAGCGTGCGGCGCTCGAACTCCACCGGGAAGCCGGGGGCGGCGAGGACGTACTGCTCGACCTGGCGGGCGAGCGCGGTGCGCTTCGGGTCGTCGGCCAGTGAGGGGAACTTGGCCCAGCCGTACGCCTGCGCGGCCAGGCGGTGGCGCCCGGCCTCGGCGTGCCGGGCGGCGAGGGCGGACCACTCGTGGACCCAGCTGCCGGGCCGGTCGGGCCACATCTCGGTGACGGCGGCGCGGACCGCGTCCACCTCGTCGGCGGGCAGGCCGAGGGTCATCTGCGGGTAGCGCTCGACGAACAGGTCGTGCGGGTCCAGGGGCCAGGTGAAGGACATGGTGGTGCCTCCTGCTGCGCTTAAAGCCGGAACTCTTGCATTAGCGACTATGCGCCCGGGTGGCTCTTAATGCAAGTAGCCCTGCGTTAAGGTGGTGGTCGAGGTGATCGACACATGACCGAGGAAGAACCGGAGCCGGTCCGCCGCCGCCCCGGCGGCCGCGCCGCACGCGTCCGCCAGGCCGTACTGGCGGCCACCATGGAGGTACTGGCCGAGGAGGGCATCGCCCGGCTCAGCATCGCCGGGGTCGCGGCCCGCGCAGGAGTCAACGAGACCACGGTGTACCGGCGTTGGGGCACCCGGGAGAAGCTCGTCCTGGACGCCATGCTCGCCGGAAGCGACGAGGGCATCCCCGTCCCCGACACCGGATCCGTCCGCACCGACCTGGCCGCCTTCGCCCGCGCGCTCGCCGCGTACCTCGCCACCCCGGCCGGCCGCGCCGTTGCCCGGGCGGCCGCGCTCAGCTCCGACGACCCCGACCTCGCCGAGGCCTGGCAGACCTTCTGGCAGTCCCGTCTCGATCAGGCCGGCGCCATCATCGGCCGGGCCGTCGAACGGGGGGAACTCCCGACGGACACCGACACGGCCCTGGCCCTGGAACTGCTCTGCTCCCCGCTCCAGACCCGCTCCGTGCTCGGCCACCGTCCGATCGAACCGGACCTGCCGGAGCGCCTGACGGACATGGTGCTGGACGGCCTGAGGAGCGGAGCCGGGGCCTGACCCCCAGACCGTCACCCGCTCCGGCCGCCACTCCCCGGCCGTCACCCGCCCCCGGGCGTCACTCCCCGGTCGTGGTGCCCTGGCGCTCGTGGCCGGTGTCGAAGTAGCGGTCCAGATACGCCTCCCCGTCGAGGGAGCTGTCGCGCAGGAGGGAGAAGACCTCGTCCCCGTCGCCCGGCCGCCCTTCGGTGGCCAGGCGGTAGCACTGGGCCAGTCCCAGGTACCGAAGGCCGTTCTCCTCGGCATACGTCCGCGCCTCGGCCTCCGCCCTGGCGATGGCCCGGTTCGTCGAGACGGCCTGCCACAGCGTCAGGCGCTCCTCGTACGGGGTGCCCTCGCAGGCATCCCAGTGGAACACGCAGCGGACCGCGTACCAGGACGTCTCGTCCGCCACGCCTGCGGCTGCCATGGTGATCTCCTTGGACGACACACCGCGCCGGGCATGGTCGATCGGCTGCCCAGGACCTGGGCAACGGCCGATTCTCACCGCCGCGCGCCACCCCCGCAACCGAATAGTGTCCGGCGGCCGGCGGCGTTCGAGGCCCTGACGGCCAGGGCGGCGGGCGTTCGCGGCGGGCGTTCGTGCCGGGCGCGCCGCCGACCTGCCGGGACGGTCCGGTCGGGGTCGGCTTCACGGCCGCGGGCCGGCGGGCGAGGCCCACTTTCAAACAGTGTTTGAAAATGCCCCTTGTCGCGCTACTGTCATGATCAGCAAATCGCGCACGGCTCGAAGGGGGGTGGTGACGATGGACGTTCTGCTGTTCAACGTGACCACGGCGGCACTGATGGTACTGATGTTCAACGGCGGTCTGGCCCTGGTCGGCCAGAGCACCCTGGGCGGGCGGCGGATTCCCTGGGCGGCCGTCGGCCTGACCGCGATCGCGCTCGGCGGTGTCGCCCTCCAGCTCTGCTGGTCGGGCGCGATGGGGGCGCTCGACGCGGATCCGGCGAAGTCCGGCTGGTGGCGCGTGGTCACCTCGGTCTTCATGCAGAACGGCGGCCTCGGCGGGTCCGCCTGGAACATCGCCACCCTCGCCGCCGTCGCGGCCTTCGCCGACTGGTTCTGGGGCGCGCCGCTGACGCTCGGCCTGTTCGCCGCGGGCATCCTGCTGCCGGAGCAGATCGACAAGCTGTGGGGCCAGACCTCCCACAGCACCGACCCCCGCAACTTCGCCGGCAGCTCCGGTGCCACCTACTTCCTGGGCGCGACGCTGGCCGCGGCGCTGCTGCTGCGCGGGGGTGCCGACCAGAACGCCGCCGACCCGGGCGCCGCCGACCAGAACGCCGCCGACCCGGGCGCCGCCGACCGGAACGCCGCCGACCGGAACGCCACCGGCCCGGGCGCCGACGACCAGACCGCCGACGACGCCGCGCGCAGCACGGCCGTCCGCAAGAACCGGCTGCTCGCGCTCGGTGTCCCCGTGCTCGGGCTGGCGATGTGGTTCGCCCAGGAGAACGGGCACGGGCTGGTCTCCGTCTACGGCTTCGCCCTCGGTGCACTCGCCTGGGCCGTGTTCCGCACGGTCCTGCGTCCGGACCGCGACCTGCGGCAGCCGCCGCGCACGACGGTCTCCTCGCTGACCGGGCTCGTCGGCCGGCGGGCCCGCAGCGCCGGCTAGCCGAGCAGACCCCTGCCGGCGGAGGTCCCGAGCCGCCGGGCGCGTCCACCGCGCCCCGCCGGTCGCTACGCCACCGGCTCCCCTCGGGGCCCGGGCAGGGTCGCCGCGCGGGGCTCCGGCGGGCGCGGGCCGGCGGCCACCGCCTCGGCCGGCGGGGTGAACCCGAACGGTGCCAGCAGGTCGAGCACGACGGTGAGGTAGTGCGGGGGCAGGTCCCGGTAGAGCGCGAGCGCCGCCTCCCAGGCCCGCAGCGACTCGTCCTCGCGGCCGAGCGCCCGCCACGCGGCGGCCAGTCCGACCAGGGAGTTCGCCCGTTGGTCGTCGTACCCCGTCAGGCGGCTGCCGACGGCGAGGGCCTGCTCGTAGTGGCCGACCGCCTCGCGGGGCCGCCCCAGGACGTACCCGGCGAACCCGAGGACGTTGCGGAGCGAGCACTCCATCGGGCCGCCGTGCACGCGCCCCTCCCGGGCCAGCACCCGCTCCGCCCGGGCCTGCGCGTCGGCGTACCGGCCCAGGAACAGATAGGTCCCGGCGAGGCTCGTCTCGCACAGGCTGATCGTCCAGTGGTCGGCCCCGGGCCCCTCCCCCGGCAGCAGGCCGAGGGCCCGCTCGAAGGCGTCGGCCGCCTCGGCGTAGCGGCCGCTGAAGAAGTGGCACGCACCGAGGTTGGCCAGCACCTGGCCCTCGACCGAGGGGGCACCGGCCGGGCGGACGAGGTCCAGGGCCTGGCGGTAGTACCGGCGGGCCGACGCGAGGTCGCCCAGGGCGGTCCAGGCGTGGCCGAGGTCGTTGAGACTCCGCCCCTGGGCGACGGGATCGTTCAGCCGCCGGGCCGCGGCCGCCGCCGTCCGGCCCAGTGCCACCCGCTCGACGTGCGGCGCGCTGCGGTGCAGGTAGCCCCAGAGCAGAGCGTGGAGCTGCCAGGCCGCCTCGTCGTGCCCGTGCTCGAAGGCGTGGTGGACGGTGGCCAGCAGATTGGCCCGCTGGTCGTCGCACCACTGGACGGCCTGGCCGGGGCTGGTGAAGTCGTCCGTCCGCAGGCCGTCGGGCGGCGGGGCCGGCGCGACCGTGGGCCGCCCGGGCGCCAGCACCCGGGCGGCGACCTCCGCGTGCCGCAGGCACCACGCGTACCAGCGGCGCAGCGCCAGTTGCCGGGTCTCCTCGCTCTCCTGGCGCCGGGCCTGTTCGGCCGCGAAGAGCCTCAGCAGGTCGTGGAAGCGGTAGCGGCCGGCGGACCGTTCGGTGACGAGGTGGGCGGCCGCGAGCCGGTGCAGGAGCCGGGCGCACTCGGTGGTGCTCAGCGCGCCGACGGCCGCGGCGGCGGGGGCGGTGAGGTCCACCACGGGGCTGAGCCCGAGCAGGCGGAACAGGCGCCGGGCGGCGGGGTCGAGCGCGCGGTAGGAGAGGTCGAACGCGGCCCGCAGGGAGGACCGGTCGTCCCCCTCGGCGTCCAGGAGGTCCAGGCGGTCGCCTGCGGCGGACAGCTCGGTGGCGAAGGCCTCGACGTCGTGGTGCGGACGGTCGCGCAGATGGGCGGCGGCGATGCCCAGGGCCAGCGGGAGGTGGCCGCAGGCCGCGAGGAGCCGGGTGCCGGCCGACCGTCGCGCCGTGATGCGGTCGGCACCCAGTACCCGGGTCAGCAGGGCCTGACCCTCGGCCGGGGTGAAGTCGTCGAGTTGGATCCGGTGGGCGCCTTCCCGCACGACCAGCCCGGTGAGCCGGTCCCGGCTGGTGACGACGGCCACGCAGCCGCCGGTGCCGGGCAGCAGCGGGCGGACCTGACCGGGGCTGCGCGCGTCGTCCAGGACGATCAGGACCCGCCGGCCGGCCAGCAGGGACCGGTAGAGGGCGGCGGCGTCGTCGAGTTGGGCGGGGATCTGCTCGGTCCCGACGCCCAGGGCCCGCAGGAACGCGCCGAGCACCGCGTGGGGTGCCCGCGGACCGGTCGGGGACCAGCCGTGCAGGTCGGCGAAGAGCTGTCCGTCGGGGAAGCGGTCCCGGGCCAGGTGCGCCCAGCGCACTGCCAGGGCCGACTTGCCGACCCCCGGGATGCCCGTGATCACAGTGACGGCCGCCGGGGCCGGGCCGGTCCCGGGCCTGCCGGGTCCGGGACCGGTCAGGTGGGTGTCCATGGTGCGCAGGTGGTGGACGCGGCCGACGAACACCGGCAGGTCCGCCGGGAGTTGGGCAGGCCGCGGGCCGGGCGGCGAGGAGTCGGGCGGCGAGGGATCGGGGAGCGAGGGGTCGGGGAGCGAGGGGTCCGGGGGCAGGAGCTCGGACGGCGAGAGGGCGGTCGGCACGAGGCCGGGCGGCGGGGCGCTCGGACGGGACGGCCGGAGCAGCGCCTGTTGGAGGGCCTGCAGATCCGGGGCCGGGTCCAGGCCCAGGTCCTCGGCGAGCCGGGCGGCGTGCCGCCGGTAGGCCTCCAACCCGTCGGCGTGGCGGCCGGTGCGGGCCAGCGCCGTCAGCAGGTGTCGTACCAGGCGGTCGCGGAGCGGGAACTCGGCGACCAGCCCGGTCAGTTCCGGCACGACCTCCTGATGGCGGCCCGCGTCCAGCTCCCGTTCGAAGAGCCGCTCCAGGGCCGACAGTCGCTGCTCCTCCAGGCCGGCCGCGGCGGCGGCCAGCACCCGGCCCGGCAGACCGTCCAGGGCGGGGCCGCGCCAGAGCGAGAGGGCTGCTCGCAGCTGGGCGGCTTCCCCGGCGCCCCGGCCGGCCGCGCCGGCGACCCGGGAGGCGAACTCCCGGGCGTCCACCCGGGCGCCCTCCGTCCCGAGGCGGTAGCCCGGGCCGTCGGTGACGATCCGGGAGGCCCGGCCGGGCCGGGGGTCGAGCGCGCGGCGCAGCAGGCCGACCATGTTGCGGATCTGGCGTTCGGCCGTGGCCGGCGGGGTCTCGTCCCAGACCGCGTCGACCAGCCTGGCGACCGGGACGACGCGGTCCGCGTGGACCACGAGCACGGCCAGCAGGGCTCGTTGGAGCGGACCACCGAGCCTGACCGGCGCACCCTCGGCGCGGACCTCCAGCGCCCCCAGGATCCTGAACTCCACCCCTGCCCCAGGTGTTCGGCCGACCGTGGCCCGAACCGGCTACCGGCCCGGGGCAGTTGGCATCCTTTCCCGGCGCCCGCCCGGTGTCAACGGAGCAGGAGCCCGCGGGCGGCAGGCCCGGAGGACGTGTCCGCACGGGGTCCTTCGAGTACGGCAGGCCCGTCAGGCACGGTCGGCCGCGCCCTGCGCGAGGCGGGCCTCGATCTCCTCGCGCACCGGCCGGTAGGCCTCCGCCGCGGCCCGCATCGCGGCCTCGCACCGGGCGAAGGCCTGCCGGGAACGGGCCGCACGGCCGGGCAGCAGGTCGTAACGGCGCAGTCGCGTCACGCCGTTGTCCACCATGAGCCCGGTTCGGCGACGCACTCCGTGGGCATGGCGCACCTCCCGCTCGGCGTCCTCCAGGACGGTCCGGAAGGCGTCGAGGGCGGCCTTCCAACGGGCGTCCTCCTCGGGGGTGCTGGGCACGGTGACGCCGCGCAGGACGAGGTCGCTGACCTCGTACAGGGCGAATTCCAGCCCGTCGGGCACCCGTACCCACGACATGGTCCGCCACGGCCAGGCGGCCAGGGTGTAGCCGCGCTTCAGAACGACCGCCACACGATCTCCCCCGGTTTCGCGGCGCGTCGGCGCCCGGTGCCAGCGTAGCCGGGCCGGCGGGGTGGTGAGGGCGGGCTTCGGACCACCCGCCGACCTGGGTGTTCGGGCGCGCCGAACCCGTTGGACGGCGTGGATATCCGATGTGGCTCATGGGCGCGCATTCGCTACGGTGTTCGACGAAACAGGAGGAAAGATCACCGATGGGGAAGTTCCACACGAGGCGCACGGCCGCGATCGCACTGACGGCGGCACTGATGGCCACCGGCGCGGCGGCCTGTTCGTCCGACGACAAGGCATCCGACGACAAGGCGTCCGAGGCCAAGACGGCCGCCGCCAGGACGGCTGACGCCGCACCGGCAGCCACGACGGCGGCCGCGCCGACCGCCACCAAGGCCCCGGAGGCGTTCGGCGCCACCGGCTACCGCGGCCTGACGCCGGGCATGGCGAAGGACGCCGCGCTGGCGACCGGCGCCCTGGAGGCGGCACCGGTCTCACTGCTGGAGGGCTGCACGGACTTCGCGTACAAGGGCGGCCCGGCACCGGACGCCGCCCGGATGGCGGCCGAGGCGGCGACCGAGGCCACGTACAAGGACCTGAACGCCAAGGCCGACGCGGCCAAGCAGGGGTCCAAGCCGGAAACCCTGCGGCCGAACGCCTCCGCCAAGGAGGCCGCGGAGTTCGCGGCCCGCCAGTCGACGGGGGCCGACAGCGCGGCGGCCAACGCCAAGCTGATGGCGGACGCGAGCATGGCCCGGGTCGAGCTGCTGACGGCCCGTGAGGCGAAGGAGAAGGCGTTCCTCGCCGCGGGGCGGGTGTCGTTCGGCGCGGCCGGCCTGCGCGAGCTGGTCGGCCCGGCCGGCGCCCGCACCGCCGAGGGCGTCGGGGCCGGTTCGACGGTGGCCGACCTCCAGAAGGCGTACGGCGCCAAGGGCCTCGAACTGGCCAAGAGCGGCCGCTACGAGGTCCCGGTCGAGGGCAAGCAGGGCTGGTTCTACGAGTTCACCGTGGACGGACAGCAGGTCAACGGCATCGCGCTGGTCGATCACAGCACCAAGTGCGCCTGAGGTCCCCCGTCCGAGGCTGATGGCCCGCGGCCCGACCAGTGGTCGGATCGCGGGCCATCGGCCTTGCGGGGGCCCGACCGCGCGGCTGCCCGCCGGAGCGCGCCGGCCGGCAGGGCGCGCCGGCCGGCAGGGCGCGCCGGCCGGCGGGGCGAGCCCTGGCGGCCGGCCATCGGCAAGAACGACATCCGCCGTGTCGCGGTGGTCAGCGATCGTGCGGACCATCCCGCGGAAGGAGCGGAGGCCGGCTGCGCCGACGCGGACGGTGGCGGTGTCGCGCGTGCTCGGGAGGTGGACCACCACCACGAAGCGGGTGGTCCGTTCGACCAGGGTGCCGGTCGCGGATCCGTTGTTCTCGCGCCCGCGCCCTCCGGGGTGACGCCGAACCGTGGTTTCGGCGACCCGGGTGTTCGCTTGGCTCCTACCCCGGGTCCGGCCGACCCGTCACTCCTCGCCGATCACGCCCGGAACGGGGCCAGGGCAACGGCCTCCAGGTTCCTTGCTTCGCCGGTGCTGCCGATCTCGATGTGGTGGAAGCTGACCCAATCTCCCCAACCGACATTCTGCATGTGCGCAATACCCGACACGTACAGCCAGTTGGGGATCCTGACGCGCAGAGCTTCCATGGGGCGGTTCTGACCCCGGGTGCCGATGAAGAGGTACTCTCCGTCACCGACGCACTGGTCATGGCTCGGGTCGGCGCCGCCTATCCAGCCCAGATTCCGAGAGTGGGCATCAGCACAGAAGCTTCCCATCCCGCTGATGCTGATCGTCATGCCCTCGATCGCCCTGTTCTGCCCGACCGTCCCCGCGTAGGTCTTCCCACCGGCTTCGTTGCAGACCCATCCGGTGTCGCCGAGCCCGGCCACATGAGGATTGACGCAGATCCTCGGGGCCGCTGCGTGTGCGGGGGACGCCATGGCAGCCCCGAGGGCGGACATCATGCTCAGCGTCAAGAACACGCGCGTAAAACGCTTCACAACAGACTCCCGCTACGACCGTCCATGTCCCCTACGACACGGATCAAGATCATTCTAGCGTTTCAACGCAGCTAAATGATCTTCATGGCGTGCAAGGTCGCCCGACAGCTCATGCACGTCAGGCCGGAGGCCGGCCCCCTCGTCGGGCGCCGAGCCCGGTCCGCGAGGAGCCCGGGACTCGTCGCGGACCGGGAGCCCGGACCCGCGCGCGCTACTTCGCCGAGTGCGTCATCGCCGCGCGGATGGCCCGGGTGTGCTCGGCGAGGTCCACCAGGTCGTCCGCGTCGGCGCCGATCCGCTCGTCCGCCACGGACCCGATGGTGGTCCCGTTCTGGTCCGCCCAGGCGCAGGCCGGCACCAGTCCGGCCTGGTTGCCCACGCACTTGAGATAGCCGCCGAGCGGTCCTGCGGGGAACACCAGGTACTCCTCGGGAGAGGGCACGCCCCCGCGGATCGGCCCCTGTGGGTACGTACGGCCGAGGAGACGGTCCAGCTCGCCGAGCGGACTGGCAAAGGAGCCCGTTGCGCCGACCACGGTGAAGTCGGCCGAGGCGCTTCCGGGCAGCCGGTAGGCGGCCACGAAGTGCTCCCGGTACCGCACCGTTCCGGGCAGGTCGGGGAAGATGTCCTGGTCCAGCCGCGCGTAGCGCCCGGCGCTGTCCGGCTCGCGGGTCAGGTCCCCGATGGTCTGCGGTGGATCCAGCCGGTAGCGCTGTGGGGCGTCGGGCCCGAACACCGTCGCCATTGTTCCGGCGACCAGCAGGGCGGCCAGCGCCGCACCCGCCTTGGCCCAGGTGGCCCGCCGGACCCGTTTCCACCGGGGCGGGACGGCCGCGTCCGGCTCGGCCCAGCGGGCCTTCAGGCGGTCCGCGGCGGTCTCGGGAGGGGTTCCGGGAACGGCCTCGGAAGGGGTTCCGGGAGGGGTTCCGGGAACGGCCTCGGAAGGGGTTCCGGAGTCGCTCCACGCCGCGGCCTTCACCGGGCGGCCCCGGGGATCGCGCGGCGGTCCAGGACGGCCTCGACGATCCTCATGAGCCGCTCACTCGCGTGCTCGATGCTTCCGTTCTGGGCGCTCACCTGGGCTCCTTCGAGGAGGAAGGTGATCTCCGCGGCCGCCTCGCCCGGATCGGGCAGCCCGACCCGGGCGCACAGATCGGTCAGCCGGCGCACCTGGCCGGCCTTGTGGGCTTCGATCAGCCGCCGCGCCGGGTGGGTGCGGTCGGGCAGTTCCGCCACGGAGTTGATGAACGGACACCCCCGGTGGGAGATCCCGGGAAGTCCGTCGGCAATGAACCGCGCCAGCCCCAGGATCTGCGCCCGGGGCTCGTCGGGGTGCGCGTCCTCCAGCCGGTCGAACGCGGCGGTGTAGTCGGCCGCGACGATGCGGAGCCACTCCTCGACCAGCGCGTCCTTGGTCGCGAAGTGGCGGTACAGCGCCATCTTGGTGGTCTCGGCCCGGTCGGCGATCGCCTGGACGCCCACCGCCTTGATCCCCTCGCGCGAGAAGAGCTCCTCCGCCGCGTCGAGGATCCGCTCCCGGGGCGGCAACTTGGCCACCCTGCTCTGCCTGCTGACTCTGTCCACGCTCGCCATACGGCCCTCATCGTTCCGGTGGGGCGTTGCGCTGCCCGGTCGCAATGCTACGGTACCCATCAGTCCCGCGTGATACCGATCGGTATCGTGCGGGACTGATCGGTACCGCTCCTCCTGATGGGACGAGAATGAAGCTCTCCGAGTACGTGAACCACGACGCCGTCGGTCTGGCCGACCTGGTGGCTCGCGGCGAAGTGACTGCCGCGGAACTCGCCTCGACCGCCCAGCGGGCCGCCGACCTGGTGAATCCGCAGATCAACGCCATCGTGGAGACCTGGCCCGCACAGGACTCGCCGGCTCCCGGCAGCACGCCGCTGGCGGGGGCGCCCTTCCTGATCAAGGACATCGCCGTCGCGATGGCCGGCCAGCGGGTGGAGCTGGGCAGCCGTCTCGTCGCGGGAAACGTCGCCGGGACCGACTCGTCGCTCATGACGCGTTTCCGCCGCGCCGGGCTGGTGACGCTCGGACGCACGGCGACTCCGGAGTTCGCCTACAGCACCACCACCGAAGGGGTCCTGTACGGCGCCACCCGTAACCCCTGGGACCCGACCCGCAGCCCCGGCGGTTCCAGCGGCGGCTCGGGCGCCGCCGTCGCCGCGGGCATCGTCCCGCTCGCGCACGCCACCGACGCGGCGGGCTCCATCCGCGTCCCCGCCGCCGCCAACGGTCTGTTCGGGCTGAAGCCGACCCGCGGTCGGATATCCATGGGCCCCGACGCGGACGAGGTCTTCAACGGGCTCGCCGTCCACGGCGTCCTCAGCCGCTCGGTACGCGACAGCGCCGCGCTCCTGGACCTCGTCCACGGTCCCGAGGTCGGTGACCCCTACTTCGCCCAGCCGCCGGAGCGGCCCTACGCGCAGGAGATCACCCGCTCCCCGGGCAGTCTGAGGATCGGTCTCCTCACCCGGCCCTGGGGCGGCCGGACCGTCGACGGCACCGTCGTCGACGCCGCACTCCGCTCCGCACGACTCGCCGAATCCCTGGGGCACCGGGTGGACGAGGTCGAGGTCGACCTCGGCGTCGGCTGGGAGGAGTTCACGCTGGCCAATGCCCGCCTCTGGAGCACCAACCTGGTGACGTGGATCGACGGCTTCGCCGCCGCCCTCGGGCGACCCGTCGACTCCACCACCGTCGAACCCGAGATGCTGGCCAGTTACACGTACGGACAGCGGGTCAGCGGGACCGAGTTCGTCCACGCGCTCACGGTGCGCAACAGCGTCGCCCGCGCGATCGGCCGGTACTTCACCGCCTACGACCTGCTGCTCACCCCGACCCTGCCCGAACCGCCCGTCCGCCTGGGCACGTACGCCGAGGGGGCCGCGGGCGCCGACGGTCTCGGCTGGCTCGCACAACTCCTCCACCGCTCGCCCTTCACCGCCGCGTTCAACGTCGCCGGCACCCCCGCCATGTCCGTCCCCCTGGAGACCGACCCCGCCACCGGACTCCCCGTCGGCATCCAGTTCGCCGCGGGTTACGGGCGCGAGGACGTCCTCTTCCGTCTCGCCGGCCAACTGGAACGGGCCGCCCCCTGGGCGCAGCGGACCCCCGCCGTGTGGGCGGGCGGTCACCACGACGCCTGAGCGCGCTCCGACGTGGGCGCCCACCGGCCCGGGCAGCCGCTACCGCTAGCCTTCCTGCACCGAGGGCCGGACCGCGTCGAGCGGGACGCCCCTCCCTGCCCGTTTCCCAGGAGAGTGCCCATGTTCAAGGTCAACGAATACTTCGACGGCGCGGTCACGTCGATCGGCTTCAGCGCGGAGGAGGGGCCGGCAACCGTTGGCGTGATGGCTCCGGGTGACTACGAGTTCGGCACCACCAAGCGGGAGATCATGCACGTGGTCTCCGGCGCCCTGACCGTCAAGCTGCCCGGCTCCGAGACCTGGCAGGCCTTCAAGGCCGGCGACCGGTTCGACGTCGCGGCCGACAGCACGTTCCAGGTCAAGGTCGCCGTCGAGTCCGCCTACCTCTGCGAGTACCGCGACTGACTCCGCCCCACCGAGTGTCCGGGGGTGCGGGCGGGCCGCTGTGAGGTTCGCCGTCCCGGCCCGGCCGAAGGGTGCGGGGACCCTCCGCCGGCCGGGTGCGAGCGGCGCACCGGCCGGCGGAGGAGGGTGATCAGGCCCGCGGGCGGCGACGCGAGACCGCGACCGCGCCGACGCCGAGCGCGACGGCCGCGCCGGCGGCGGCGGTGAGCTGCCCGAGCGGGGCGGTCGAGCCCGTGGCGGCCAGTGAGCCGCCGGCGGTGTCCTGGCCGGCCGCGGTGGTGCCGGTGGCCGCCGTGGCGGTGGTGCCGGTGGTCTTCGTGCCGGTGGTGACCGAGGCGGGGGCCACGCCGGTGGCCGGGGCGGGGGCCACGGCAGTGCCCGCCCGAGTGGTGCCGGAGTTGGTCTGCGCGGCCTCGGTGGCGGCCTGTGCGGCGGCCTCGTCCTTGGCTCGGGCGGTGAACCGGCCCTCCTTCAGGAAGGCCCGGACGTCCGCGACGGTGCCGTTGAGCGCGGCGGTGCCGGCCTTCCGGACCTCGGTCCCCCCTGCCTCGATGATCTGGGAGACGCGGATCCGGTCGTCGCTCTCCCGCAGCGGCTCCAGCTCCGTCCTCAGGAAGCGCTCGACGTCCGCGGCGGTCCCGGCGAGCGCCTTCTCGGCCGCCTCCCGGACGTGCCGGCCGGTGGTCGCGTCGGCGACGACGGCGCCGGCCTCGGCGCGGTTCTCGTCCTCGGCGCGGGCGGTGAACTGGCCGACCTTCAGGAACGCGCGGACGTCCACGATGGTGCCGGACATCGCGGTGTTGGCGGCCTTCTGCACCGCCGGGCCACCGCGCGACATGATCTGGCTGAGCAGGACCCGGTCGTCGTGCTCCGCGGCCGTCAGCGCTCCCACCTTGAGGAAGCGCTCGACGTCCGCGGCGGTCCCGGCGAGTGCCTGCCGGGCGCCCTCGCGCACACCCGGTCCGCTGCTCGGGTCGTCGAGGATCCGCTGCACCTCGGCGCGGTTCTCGTCCTCGGCCCGGGCCGTGTACTGACCGTGGTTCAGGAAGGCGCGGAGCACCTCGATGCCGTCCGAGACGAGCGCGGCGGTGCCGGCCTTCTTGACGACCGGACCGCCGACGTTCATGATCCGCAAGATCGCGATCCGCGCGTCGTCCCGGCGAATCCTGTCCACCTCCACCGCGAGGAAGCGCGCCCGGTCCGCCGGGGTGCCGGCGAGGGCGTCCGCCGCGTGCTCGCGGAGGTAGTCGCTCGGCGCCGTGAGCAGGTAGTCGTTCGGGTAGACGAGCAGCCTCTCGATCGCCGCCCGGTTCTCCGCGTCCACCTTGTCGGCCGGGTGATCGTATAGCAACGACACCCTCCACAGGCGAACGCATTTTCGTGATGTCCCTGCCCTTCCGACCGGACCACGAGAAGGGGGAAGGGACGGGAACGGGGATGAGCCTCGTACGGGGGCGGACCATCTGCGATCTCCCCGCCTGCACGGCCCCGACGACTCGTTCATGTGCGAACTGCGACCAGGCGCCCGCCGAGCTCACACCCGGACGGCCCGTCAGCGCCGTGCCCGAACCATCGGCCGTCCGGCCCGAGGACTTCACGCACGTCCGGGCCCAGGACCGCCGCCAAGCCTTCGAGGAGGAGCTCGGCGGCCCCGACCTGCCGCAGGTCTCCACCGGGGTCCGCGGACGGTGTTCGTGACGGGGCGCCCGGGACCACCCCCGTTCGGGGTGGCCTGGTGGGGGGCTGCTCAGCGGGTGCCGCCGAGCTGAACGTGCGGGCTGACGGCCGGCCGGTGCAGCGAGCGACCTCGTCGCCGCCGAACAGGTCGAAGGCCGGGTCACCGGCGGCTCCCCCCTCGAACAGTCCCGGGCCCGGTCTACTCGGTCTCTCCACAACCTGGATAATCGTCAACGAAGTTTCAGCATATGTCGATTACATAACATCAAGAAAGGTACACAGTGGGCAAAATACCTGCGAGGGTCCTCATACCCTCGCTGCTCGGCGCCCTGTTGGTTCCCCTGTCACCAGGGTCGGCATCCGCGGCCACGGCACCGTCCGTGTGGGTGGAGAGCGGTTACGACCACGTCTTCTCGTCCTCGGCCGCCCCCGGCCGCGCCACCCCGCGGGTCGACCTGTTCGCCGCCCGCAACGAGACCCAGGCCGCCCAGATCGCGGTGCGCGCCGGTGCCCAACTGACCGGCCTCCAGCTGGTCCCCGGTGACCTGGCCGGTCCGGGCGGGGCCACCATCCCGGCCTCGCGGATCACCGTGAACCGGGAGTACAACCACCCGAACGTCGGCAAGAAGACCGACTCGCCGGGCAACGACCACCAGGAGCCCCCGGACGGCGGGTCGAGCTACTACGACGCGCTGGTCGAGAACACCCCGTACAGCCTCGCCGCCAACACCACCCAGCCGTACTACTACAGCGTCGCGGTGCCGACCGGGCAGGCCCCCGGGGTCTACACCGGGCGGGCCACCGTGCAGAGTTCGGCCGGCGCGGTGGACGTCCCGGTCTCGGTGACGGTGTACGACGCGACGGTTCCGCCGGCCAACCGGTCGACGTTCCGGATGAACAACTGGTTCACCTCGGTCGGTTGGGACTACAACTGGACCGAGGCCTCGATCCCCGCGCAGTACACCAAGAGCGACGGCTCGGGCGCGCCGGTCAAGGCCTTCGACGAGGACTGGTGGAAGGTCATCACCAACTTCGCCGCCGACCACGCCAAGCACCGCAACAACGTCGTCTACGCCGACTTCCAGGCCCTGTCCATCCCGGACACCACGTCGGACGCCAACGGCAAGCTGACCTTCAGCTGGACGAACTTCGACCGCTTCCTGCAGACCTTCCAGGACGCCGGCGCCCTGCAGTACATCTACACCCCCACCCTGCTGGAGGGCAGCAGCGACCTGGAGACCCTCGTCCCGGACGGCCAGGGCGGTGTCAAGAAGGTGTTCCAGCAGGCCGGTTCGGACGCGGCCGGCACGTACCTGGACACGGTGTTCAAGGCGCTGAAGGAGCACCTCGACACCAAGTGCCTGGACGCGGGGCCGACCTGTGCCCCGGGGCGGCGCTGGAGCGACGTCTTCTACATGAGCGCCGTCGACGAGCCCAACCCCGCCGACACCACCCAGACCCAGAACGCGGTGTGGCTCTACGACCACTACAAGCTCGCCTTCCCGGCCGGCCTGAGCAACGAGTCCCGCCAGAGCCCGGTCCCCGGTATCGACGGCCCGCTCAGCACGGTGACCTCCATCGGCGGGCCGCAGTACGACCAGAACATGGCGTACTACCAGAACCTCCGCCTCTCCGGTAAGGACTTCTGGCTCTACTACTGCAACAACCCCACCGACAAGCACCTCAACCGCTACATCAGCTACCCGCTGTCCGACTCCCGGCTGACGCCGTGGATGGTGGCGTCCGCCGGCGGCAACGGCTTCCTGCACTGGGGCTGGAACATCTGGACCGACCCGTACAACAACTACGCCCCCCTCGACACCTTCAACGGCTGGATGGACGGTGACTACTACCTCGTCCGTCCCAACAAGGCCACCTACGGCGTCTACGACAGCGTCCGCAGCGAGGCCCTGCTCGCCGGCATCCAGGACTACGAGCTGCTGAACCAGCTCGCCACCACCAAGCCGGTGCTGGCCCGCGCGCTCATCGGCTCACTGATCAGCGGCACCACCAACTTCTCCACCTCCGGCGCGGCGACCGACCAGCGGCACAGGCAGATCCTCGACGCCCTCGCCTCCCCCGCCCCGGACGCGGCCTTCCCGTTCGGCGACGACTTCGGCGCGGACAAGGACGCCTCCTGGCGCACCGTCAACGGCTCCTGGTCGGCCGCCGGGGACGGCGGGTACGTGCAGAGTGACGCCAACTCCGGCTGGGACGTGGTCGCGGGGCTGACGGGGCGCGCCTACCAGGACGTCTCGGCCTCCGTCGACGTCCGGATCACCGGGGTCAGGCCCGACGGCGGCGACACCAACTGGGCGGGCATGGTGGTCCGCAACCAGAACCCGACCGAGTCGCAGACCGGGTACCTGGTCGCGCTGCGCGACAACGGCGAGGTGTTCGTCAACCGCAGCGGCGTCGCACTGGCGTCGGCCACGGTGCCGGGCTACACCCCGGGCCAGACGGTCAGCCTGCGGGTGTCCGCCCAGGGCGGCACGATCAAGGTCTACGCCGGGTCCGTCCAGCTGCTCACCGTGACCGACCAGGGCTACCCGGTCGGCGGCTTCGGCCTCGCCACCGGCGGGGCGTCCGCCCGCTTCGAGCACGTCCGGCTCAACCCGGGCACCGACCCGGCGGAGAACGCCGCCGTCACCACCTCCAGCACGTACGAGGGCGACGGCTGGAGCACGGCCGCGCTGACCGACGGGCGCCGGGGCCTGGCCACCGGCACCAACGGCTGGAGCAGCAACACCGAGGTGAACGCGGACCACAGCGAGTGGGCGCAGCTCGACCTCGGCTCGACCAGGCGGATCAGCCGGGTGGACCTCCACCCGCGCGCCGACGGTCCGGCCGCCGGCAAGGGCTTCCCGGTGGACTTCACCGTCCAGGTCTCCGCGGACGGCTCCACCTGGTCGACCGTCGCCGACCGCAAGAACTACCCGAAGCCGTCGGACGCCTCCGTCCAGACCTTCCCGTTCCAGCCCGCCGACGTGCGCTACGTCCGGGTGACGGGGACCAGGCTCGGCACCGACCCGAACGGCCAGTACCGGATGCAGCTCGCCGAGATCGAGGCGGCGGGCGGCGATCTGGCGGTCAACCGGCCGGTCCAGGCGTCGAGTTCGGCGGGCCCCTACAGCTGGCGGCCGGCCGCGGTCAACGACGGCGTCGCGAACTCCACCCTCGACCACTCGATGGGCTGGAGCAGTGCCCGCTCCGCCGGGCCGGTCGCGAACGAGTGGGTCACCGTGGACCTCCAGGGCCCCAGCCTGATCAGCCGGGTGAGCCTGACCCCGCGCACCGACGGTGCCAACACCGGCCTGGGCTTCCCGGTGGACTACACCGTCCAGGTCTCGGCGGACGGCAGCGCCTGGTCGACCGTCGCCACCCGGACGGGCACGCCGCGCCCCGGCGCGGCGCCGCAGGTCCTCACCTTCGCTCCGACCACGGCCCGGTACGTGAAGGTCACCGGCACCCGGCTGAGCGCCGACCAGTTCGGCGACTACTACCTCCAGCTCGGTGAACTCGGCGTCAGCTGACCCCGGACCGCTCCCGGGCCCCCGGCGGCCTCGCGGTCTCTAGGGGTCGTTGCCACACGTGGTCGGTTGTTCGGGCCGCGAGCAGTTCATGCAGGCGCTCGGCCGGGGTTTCCCGGCCGAGCGTTCTGCATGGGCGGGCGTCACCTGCGGCCGGTGAGCACCATCGGCTGGTAGGTCGACGACTTCGGGGTGATGCCGGCGCCCACGGCGGTCAACCGGCCGCCCGGCCCGGCCACCACCGCCTGGTAGGACAGGTCGGCGTAGCCGGGCACGGAGAGGTCGAGCGCCTCCCAGCGGCCGTGGGTGAAGCGCAGGCCGAGCGGCCGGTCCGGCCCGTCGCTCGCCTCCCAGCCGACGGCGGCCATGCCGCCCGGGACGGCGGTGACCGACCACAGCTTGCCGGCCACGCCCTCCGGGGCGGCCACCGTGCTCCAGGAGCGGCCGTCGTAGTGGGCGACCAGCGGGTGGCCGCGGTCCTTGTCGGTGAGGACGGCCCGGCCCACCACCCATACGTCGTCGGGCCCGTCGGCCGCGACGCTCTGGTACTCGCCGTAGAGCCCGCTGAAGGCGGGGGCGGTGACCCTGGTCCAGTCCCGGCCGTCGTAGTGCAGGAGGACGGGCCGGTCGTCGGGGTAGGCGGTGTTTCCGACCGCCCAGACGTCGTCCGGCGCGATCTCGGTGACGGAGCTGAGCCACCAGTCCCCGTCGATCTCGGGAACGGCGAGCCGGTGCCAGGCGGTACCGTCCCAACGTTCGATCAGTCCGGTGGTCCGCTGCTCCACCGAGTCGCTCCCGGGGACGGGGCCCGGGGTCCGGGCGGTGACGACCGCCGCACCACCGACCGCCCAGGCCCGGCCCGGGCGCGGTGCGGAGGCGCCGAGCAGATAGAGGGAGCCGACCTCGCCGGGCGGCGCCTCGACGGTGGTGCTGGTCCACGCCGTGCCGTCCCAGTGCTGGGCGAGGATCCGGCCGGTGCGCGGATCGAGATCGCCCACGAGCCAGGCGTCGCGCGGCGAACTGCCCGCCACCGCCGTCGCCCGGCCGTTGAAGTCGGTAGCGGGGGCCGGGAGTTCACGCCAGGCACCGTCCCCTCCCACCCGCTGCGCGACCACCGGGGCGAACCGCAGTCCCTGGCCGGCCTCGGTGATCCGGAAGCCGGCCGCCCAGGTGGTGCGGGCGTCGAGCTGCGCACCGGAGCTGAGCACCGCGCCCTCCAGCGGCAGCTTCGCCGGCGTGAAGCGCGCCCCCGCCGCCCGCGCGCCGTCCACCTGCACACCGTCGGCTTCCGGCGCCCCGGCCGCCGCGGCCGTGGTGGCCCCGGTGGCCGTCGCCGCCGTCAGCACGGAAGCCGCCAGTGCGGCCACGGCCCAGTGTCGTACTCGCCTCATGTGTCGATCCCCGGATTCCTCGGTCGGTGTCGCATCGCGGGGGCCATCGGCGTGATCGCGCCCCCGCAGAAGAGAGGCACCGAACCTGACGATCTGTTACACATCCGCGCCGCGCCCACCGGGGCCCGTCGTCGACGGCACCGGGGTCGACGGTGGCCCGCTTCTCCGCCGGCGCCGGATGTCGACGGCGTGGACGGTGTCGGGGCGGGCCGCGTTGAGCTTGGCCAGGTGGCTGTATCCGAGCGGCCGTTCCAGCCAGCAGTTAACGTCACATTGACGACAACTAGGCCCCGGGGCTACCGTGCCGAGCATGACAGTGAAAGTAGTCCTGACACGCGACAGCGTGTGCATGGCGGACGACTGCGACGCACCGCACCAGCAGGACGCTACCGTCGACGGCGCCACCACCCTGGGTGATTTCGTGACCCAGGTGGCCAACTACCCGCTCCGCATGCGCGGCGCCCGCTGGGTGATGTTCCGTGGCTGGAACCACGCCGAGGGGTCCCCGATCGCCGAGATCTCGCCGGAGTGGGCAAGCCCTCGTTTCATGGCCGGCGCCGACCCCCTGCTCCCCCTGGCCTCCCTCGCCGGTCCCGACGGAGACCTGAACTTCTTCTTCCAGTACCACTCCCGCAGTGTCCCTCTGGCGGGACCGCCCGACCCCTCCCCCAACAGGCTCGCAAGCCGGCTCGCCCTGTGGCTCGCCGAGCGCCGTTGAGGCCCACCCACGGCTGGGCAACCGCTGGACGGACCGATGGCCACATGATCCCGCCAGGGGTCGACTCGCACCGGGCCGGCCCCGGTGCTGCGGAGGAACCAGAAGGAGCCGATGCACCCAGAAACGTTGCTGGGCGCCGCCGCACGACGTGGACAGCCCGCGACTCATCGAGTTGACGATTCGACCGGGCAACCGACCCCGGCGCACAGGCCGTTTCACGGGCATCCGGGGGCCCTGGTCCGTTTGCAGGGGCGTCTGCGCGACGGCGGCGGCGCTCGCGCGGGTGGCTATTCGCCGTCCCAGGGGGTGGCGATGAGTACCGTGCCGCCGTGGCGGCGGGCGTACTGGCAGCTGACGGGGAAGGGGAAGTGGACCCGGGCCGGGCCGGTGACCGGGCGGAGGTCGGCGAGCAGTGCGTCGTCGGGCAGGTCGGCGGCCGCCGCCCGCAGGACCGGATCGGTGGCCGAGCGGGCCTCGGGCACGGTGACCGGCCGCACGGCGGCGGGCTTCGCGTCCAGGGCCGTCCAGTGCTCGGCGAAGCTGCTGCCGAAGGCCCGGATCGCGGCGGCGCCTGGCGCGGTTCCGCCCGTGGCCGTGGTCAGCGTTCCGGTCTCGACGAGGGCCCGGCGCGCGCAGTCCGCGAACTCCTGGAGCCAGACCGGCAGGGACGGCGCGACGCGGACGGTGTCGGTGTCGTCCCAGAACCGGAAGACCGGACCCCAACCGCCGGTGTCCCGGTCCACGTCCACGTAGGTGTGACCGTCGCCGTGGTCGGTGTGGACGAACCAGTGGCTCCCGGCGCCGCCGACGTGGTCCAGGTACCAGCTCGTGTCGTGACCGTGGTAGCGGCCCTCGTTGTACGGGTGCACGAAGTCGAGGTGCTCGTACGAGGTGTGGCCGTTCACCTCGGAGCGCGCGACGGTGATCCGCACGCCCGCGACGGCCCGGAGCAGCACGCGGATCGCCTCGGGCACCGGGACCGGCCAGCCGTCCAGCACGTCGTCGTCGATGCCGGGGTCGAGGGTGATCAGCCCCGAGGAGTCCTCGGCGAGCCGCCGCAGCAGCAGGACGGCCTCAGCGGTGTCGAAGTCGGCCATGTCGCCTCTCGGTTCGTCGTGGTGCAGGTGCTGGCAGGACCTTACCGTCCAGGTCGGACCGGCCGCCGCCGAGAGCCCGACGCGTACTGGTGGGAGGGGGGCTCGCGCCCGGGCCCCGGTGGTGCAGAACCGGCACCGGGGCCCGTGCGTCCGGAGGGGCATGAGCATCCCTGTCGAGGCAAGGTCCGGGCGGGCACCCGGGGTTCGGGGGCCGGCGTTCCTGCGGGGTGCCGCCGTGGTGGCCGTCCTGGCTCCCCGCCTGAGCGAACCGGGTCTGACCCCGACGGGACGGACGCGACGCGGGGACGACCACGTGCGCGCCCCGTCGTCAGCGCTCGATCGGCACCGGCGGGCCGACAACGGGCTCCCCCTCCGCCGCCGCCGGCTCGGCGTAGGAGGGCAGTTCGCGCATCCGGCGCAGCGGCGACAGGAAGACCGGCAGGAAGGTGAGCGACTGGCCGACCGCCCCGGCCAGCAGAGTGGCGCGGACGCCGATCGTCGAGCCGAGCAGGCCGCCGAGCAGCGCACCGACGGGCATCGTGCCCCAGACCAGGAACCGCATGGTCGCGTTCATCCGGCCGAGCAGCCCGGGCGGGCACAGCGCCTGCCGGAAGCTGACCTGGTTGATGTTGTAGACCACGATGCCCATCCACATGGCGACCTGCGCGACCGCGAGCAGCCCCACCGTCCAGTCGCGCTGGACGAACGGGGTGACCAGCGCGCAGGGGCCGGCGACCGAGCTCGCGATCCAGATGGCCGGGCCCTGGCCGACCTTCGCCGCGAACCGTCCGGCCACCAGCGCGCCGATCAGGCCGCCGACCGCCGCGGTCGAGGTGAGCAGGCCGATGACGCCCGGCGAGAGCCGCAGTTGGCGGGCGAGCAGCACGTAGAAGACGGCGGAGATCACCGAACCGAAGAGGTTGGCCGAGCCGGTGCACAGGACGATGGCGCGGAGTATCCGGTTGCCGAGCACGAACCGCAGACCGTCGCGGATCTCCCGGAGCAGGTTGCGGTCGGGGCTGCGCTCGGGGCGCGGCGGCCGGGCCTCGATCCGCGCCACCCATGCGGCCGACCACAGGAAGCTCACCGCGTCGACGAGCACCGCGTAGGGCGCGGTGAGGGCCTGGACCAGCGCGCCGCCGAGGCTCGGGCCCGCGATGTGGCTGACCGACTCGCTGGCCTGGAGCCGCGCGTTGCCCTCGACCAGCTGCTCCCGGTCGATCAGCTCGGGCAGGTAGGACTGGTAGGCCACGTCGAAGAAGACCGTGCTCACCCCGATGGCGAGTGCGATCACGTACAGCTGCTCGATCGTCAGCACCCCGAGGAGTTGTGCCACCGGGACCCAGGCCAGCAGCGCGGCCCGGACCAGGTCGTTGACGATCAGCACCCGGCGCAGGCGCATCCGCTCGACCCACGCACCGGCCGGCAGACCCACCACCAGGAACGCCGCGGTCTCGCACGCCGTCAGCACCCCGACCTGCCAGGTGTCGGCGTGCAGCGCCAGGATGGCGACGAGCGGGAGGGCCAACTGACTCACCGTGGTGCCGAACTGACTGATCGTCTCACCGACCCACAGTCGACGGAAGTCGGCGTTTCGCCACAGTCCACCGCGGTGGGCCGGCCGGTCGGGCGAGGGATCGGGAGCAGTCATGGGAGCTACCGTGGAAGAGTGATTGGGTTTTGTCAATCACTTATGCTCCCGACCCTTCCGCTTGCGCCCCCGGCCTTTCAGTAGGCTGCAGACCATGACCGAACGCCGGCCGGCGACCGACGCGGAGGCGAAGGCGCTCGCCTCCGCGCTCCGCCTCCGCATCCTGCGCATCTGCCTCGGTGAGGCGCACACCAACAAGGAGATCGCGGCGATCCTCGGCTGCGACCCCGGCAGCGTGCTGCACCACACCAGGACGCTGGTGCGCACCGGTTTCCTGGAGGCCCAGGAGGAGCGACGCGGCGCGCGCGGCGCACGGGAGATCCCCTATCGGGCGACGCGGAAGTCCTGGCGGCTCGATGCGGCCGCACAGGACCGGTCGATGCTCGACGCGTTCCTGGAGGAGCTGGCGCTGGTCCCCGCGGCCGAGGTCGACAGCACCCGGCTCGGACTGCGCCTGCCGCCGGCCGAGATGGACGAGTTCCGGACCCGGCTCCGCGCCCTGGTCGAGGAGTTCGCCGCCCGCCCGGACGACCCGACCGCACCCGCCTGGTCGCTCTTCATGGTGCTGCACCCCGATCCGAACCGGCCCTGATCCGGACCGAACCGGCCCTGACCCGAACCGGCCCTGACTTGGACCGGCCCTGACGATCCGGACCGGCTCCGACGATCGGACCCGCCCCCGAACAGGCGCGAAATCGACGGTTCAACGATTGACACCTCAGTCCTTGCCGGTGGTCGGCACCCCGCGCCGACCCCCCGATCTGTGGCAGAGTGGAGAGGTCGGGAGACCGACCTGAGTCGCGGGTGGTCTCCCCCCGGAGCCGGTGACGAGGTCTCCCATGGCTGAGCTGCGCCACATCCTCTCCATCGCCCCGGAGGCCCTGGCCGCCGCGGGTCTGGTGGCTCGGGCGGACACGGCTCCGACGAGCACCCTGCGAGCGCTGCCGCAGGAGCAGCCGTGGACGTGGCAGCTGTCCCGCGAGGCCGGCGACCGGGTCGTCGGGGACGTCGAGCTGCAGGAGGAACTGGCCCTCGTCTGGCACGGTGCCGTCGACGGCGCCGCCCCCGTCCGACTCGCCCTGCACGACGTGCCGCCCACCCACCGGTTCGCGCTGGTGACGCGGTTAGGCGCCCTGCACCCGGCTGTCGGCTCGGTGTTCGTCGCGGACCAGACCCTGGCGCCGGAACCCCTCTGGCACCGACCCCTGCGGGTCGACGGTGTGACGGCCGACGCCCGGCGACTCCTCGACGGGCTGTGGCCCGACCGGAGGACCGCACCGCTCGTCGACACGGACACCTTCGGTGAACGGCGCGGGGACTGCGACCTCCTGGTGGTGCTCGACCCCGACGACCTCGCCCCGCTGGAGCACGGCGGCGGTCTCCGTGCGACCTGTCTGCTGTGGTGCGTCCGGCGACCTCCCGACGGGCGCGAACCGGCCCGGCTCGACGCCGCGGTGCGCGCGCTGGGCGCCTCCGGCTGGATCGTCGCCGACCTCTCCGCGACCGACCCCGCCGACTGGCTCGACCGGCTCGTCCGCGCGCTGTCCGACGACCTCCCCCTGGACGAGGCGGCGGCGCGCGCGGGCTCCCGGCTGACGGTGGCCCACACCGAACTGGTCGAGCGCCGGGCGGTGTCCGACGCCGTCCAGTACGCGCCCGAGATGTTCAATATCAGCGGATCGAGCGACGAGGCCTACCGCCACATCGGCGGGGGGTCATCGCCCGCGCCGACGGACCGGGAAACGACCGGTCCCGCCGCGCGGGGCAGCGGCGCCCGGCGCCTCGGAAACCGGCTCAAGCGCGCCGCCGCCCCCGTCCTGCGGGAGATCCACCGGGCCGGGCCGGCGACCGGGCGGCCCGACGCCCGGTACCTCCAGGCGCTCGTCGCCGTGCGGGCGACGGGCGAGCCCCGCCGGTACGCGTTCCTTGCCGACGCCGTCCACGACATCCACCTCCGCGTCGGACCGGGCAGTCCGGAATGGCACGCGGCACCGGAGGAGTTCCCCGAGGAGAACCTCGCGTTCCGGGGCGCCGGGGCGCGCCTCGTGGTCGAGTTCTACGAGGACCGGAGCGCCGCGAGCCGCCACGTGTCCAGGACCGTCGTCCTGCCGGACCGGGGCGCGTCCAGCGAGGCCGTGTTCCCGGTCGCGGTGGGGCCGGACGAGCGGGAGATCCGCTGCGGCGCCCGCGTCTACCACCGGGACCGGCTGTTGCAGCGGCTGGAGCTGGTCGGCCCGGTCGGTGCGGCCGACCGGGCCGTCGCCGGGCAGGTGATCGTCGTGCACGGCGAGGTGTTCAGCTCCCTCACCGACACCACTGCCACCGCCGACACCACCGACACCACGCCCGCCGTCACACCGCCCACCGACACCCCGCCCACCGACACCCCGCCCACCGACACCCCCGCCACCGACACCACGCCCCCGGCCGCCGGCGACCGCCGGGCGGTCATCCGCATCGAGAGTGACGAAGTGGCCGACATCCGTCTGGACGGGCGGAGCACCCCCGTACGGCTCGCCGACCTCGACAGGTTCAGGGCCCTGATCCAGCAACTCCTGACCGACGACCTCGCCCGCCAGCTCGACGCACCGGAGACGGACCTCCCTCCGCCGGACGCCCTGCTGCGCGGCCTCGCCCAGCAGGGCAGCACCCTGTTCGACCAGTTGGAGCGGCTGGGCGTGGGCGGTCTGAAGGACGTCTCCTTCCTCCAGGTGGTCTCGGCCGAGGCGGCCGAGCTGTGGCCGGTGGAGTTCGTCTACGACCACGGCTACCCGCGGGACGGCGCCACGCTCTGCGCCGGCTGGCGCGAGGCCCTCGAAACCGGCACGTGCTCCTGCCGCCGCGCCGAGCGGGCGGGCGGCACCGGTCGCCGGACGATCTGCCCGCTCGGGTTCTGGGGTCTGCGCATGGAGATCGAGCGACGGGTGGAGCGGGACCGGCTCACCGGGACGGTCGTCGAACCGGACGCGACCGAGGGCGGCCGGGCGCTGCGGCCGGTCGACAGCGTGCTCTTCGCGGCGAGCGACAAGGTCCGGGCGCAGGACCGCGCGGCCACGGCGGTGGCGCTGCGCACCTCGTTCGGCGCGGACGGACTGCACACGGCCGCCAGCTGGCAGGCCTGGCGGCGGGTGGTCCGAACACAGGGCCCGCCCCTGCTGGTGGCCCTTCCGCACCACGCGAGCGACGAGGGCAGCACCGTCGTGCTGGAGATCGGCAAGACGAACCGGCCGAGCAGGCTCGCCGCCGTCCTGATCGACCGCCGGTACGTCCTGTCCGACCGGCGCGCCGACGGCACCGGCCCGGTGGTCATGCTGCTCGGCTGCACCATGGCGCAGGCCGAGGTGAGCTGGCAAAACGTCGCGGCGAAGTTCCTCCAGGAGAGCGCGCCCGTCGTGGTGGGGACGCTCGTGCCGACGCTGGGCCGGCAGGCCGCCGTCATGGCGACCATCGCCGCGACCATGCTCGCCGACCGGGCGAGCGACGGAAAGAGCATCGGCGTGCTGGTGCGGGACATCCGCCGGCGGCTGCTCGCCCTGGGGTTCACGCTCGCCATGTCGATCGTGGCCTTCGGCGACGCCCGCTGGCTCGTCGAGAGCCCCGCGGGCGAAGGCCCTGCGGGCGAAGGCCCCGCGGCGGAGCGCCCCGCAGTCGGAACCCCTGCCGGAGGTGCACCGTGATCACCGTGGAGATGCTGCCCGCCGCGCACGGCGACGCGCTGTGGATCGAGTGGCCCGGCCCGGGCGGCGAGGTCCACCGGATGCTCGTCGACGGCGGGCCGAACACCACCTACCGGGCCGTCTTCGAGCGCGTGAAGGCGCTGCCCGAGCCGGACCGGCGCCTGGACGTGCTGGTGGTGACGCACGTGGACGCCGACCACATCGAGGGCGTCGTGCGGCTCCTCCAGGACCGCGGCCGGCTCGGGCTCTCGATCGGCGACGTCTGGTTCAACGGCTGGCCGCAGCTCACCCAGGACGCCGACCTGCTCGGCGCGGACCAGGGCGAGATGCTCCAGGCGCTGATCGGCAGCCAGCGCCTCGCCTGGAACACCGCCTTCCGCACCGTCCGGCAGGACGCGCCCGCCGTCCGGGTCGCGGACCGGGGACGGCTGCCCTCGACCGAACTGCCGGGCGGCGCCCGGGCCACCGTGGTCTCCCCCGGCGGCGGGGAACTGGCCGCCCTGCGCAAGGAATGGGCCAAGGTGCTCAAGGGCCTCGGGGTGACCCCCGGGCGCCCCCAGGAGGCCCTGGAACGGCTGGCCCGGCGCAAGGACCTGCGCGGCCTCGCCGACGACCTCCTCGGCGGCGAGCGGGTGGACGGCTCGGTGCCGAACGGATCGAGCATCGCGTTCCTGCTGGAGCTCGGCGAGCACCGCGTCCTGCTCACCGGTGACGGCCACGGCGACGTCCTCGCGCGCGGCCTGGCCCGGCTCCTGACCGAGCGCGGTGCGGACCGGCTGGCGGTGGACGCCCTCAAGGTGCCCCACCACGGCAGCGCCGCCAACACCACGGACGAGCTGCTGGCCCTGCTCACCACCCGCCGCTTCCTGATCTCCACGAACGGCGACAAGTTCAAGCACCCGGACAAGGCTGCCGTGCTGCGCATGATCGGCGCGGCGGACCGCACGACCGGGCCGCCCGAGCTGGTGTTCAACTACCTCAGCGACACGACGGAGCCCTGGGCCGGCCCCGAGCAGCAGCGGACGCTCGGCTACACCACCGTCTACCCGGCCCGCCCCGACGCGGGCACGACCGTGGAGGTCTGACCATGGCGAAGATCGGTGTGGCACTCTCCGGCGGTGGCTACCGCGCCACCATGTGGGGCATCGGCGCCCTGATCTACCTGGCCGACACCGGCCGGAACCGGGAGGTGGTGGCGATCTCCTCGGTCTCCGGCGGCTCGGTCGCGAACGGCGTGGTCGCCCAGGAGACCGACTACCGCGACAGCCCCGGGCCGGAGTTCGCCGCCCGCGTCCGCCCGCTGATCCGCCACTGCGCCCACACCGGCCTGTTCTTCTGGGGCCCGTCCACCAACGCGTACGTGCGCTCGCTGTTCGCGCTCACCGGCCTGGCCGTCGCGGTCACGCTCGCGGGGGCGGCCGCCACCGCGGTCGACGGGATCCGCGTCCTCTCCGGTGTCCTGCTGGTGGCGGCCCTGCCGCTGTGGGCCGGTGCGCTGGTGGTCTTCGAACGGCGCAGCATCGTGGTGGACAAGGCCCTGGCCCGTGAGCTGTTCAACCGGGGCGGCGTCGCCACGCCGCTGCGCGACGTGCGGCGCCCGGTCGACCACGTCTTCTGCGCCACCGAGCTGCAGAGCGGCGACCACTTCTACCTCTCGCCCGCCTTCACCTACGGGTACCGGTTCGGCACCGCCGAGCCGGGAGACCTTCCGCTGTCCACCGCGGTGCAGGTCTCGGCCTGCCTGCCGGGCGCCTTCGCCGTCCGACGCCTGCCCACCGGGCGGGGGGCCGCCGCCGCCCCGGCCGGCACCGATCCCGCGTCCACCGCCACCGAGCTGGTGCTCACGGACGGCGGGGTCTACGACAACATGGCCGACCAGTGGCTCACCGCGCTGGCGGACCGGGCCAGACGCGCCGACCGGCCGCCCGCGCAGTACGAGGTCGACGAGATCGTCGTGGTCAACGCCTCGGCCGGGATGACCTGGCGCCCGCTGCCCCCGTCGTGGTTCCCGCCGGCCGGCGAGGTGGCCGCGCTGCTGCGCATCAAGAGCGTGATGTACGACGTGACCACCAGCCACCGGCGCAACACCCTGGTGCGGTGGTCGGAACGCCCCGCACCGGTCGGCACCCCGGTGAGCGCGCTGGTCCACATCGCGCAGTCCCCCTACCGGGTGGCCGACGCGTACGCCGGGGCCGGGGAGCGGTGGCCGGACCGCGCCGCCCGTGCGAAGGAGGTCCTCGACGTGCTCGGCGACGACCCGCAGCACCGGGCCGACTGGCAGGAGCGGGCGCGCCGCAGCAGCGGCACCAGGACCGTGCTGCGCAAGCTGGGCGCCGACACGACCACGGACCTGCTGTTCCACGCCTACACCCTCACCGCGTGCAATCTGCACGTCCTGCTCGGCCACCCGCTGCCCCCGGAGCTGCGGGACCGCCGGTACTTCGCCGACCTCGTCGGGCGCCGCGACGGGGCCTGACGCGGGACGACGGTGCCGCCGGGTCCGCCCCGGGGCGGGGAGCCCGACGCCCCAGCCGACGCCCCACCCGGCGCCCCGGCCGGCGCCTCAGCCGATGCCGACGCGGTCGCTGATCGGGCGGGAGCCGACGTCGGTGGCGGTCTGGACGAAGGCGCGGAGCCGGGCGTTGTCGACCGCGGTGGGCCAGACCAGCGCCCACTCGGTGACGGGCGCGTCGTGGATCGGCAGGAACGTGATGCCGGGCGGTGTGTAGTACCGGCGGACATGGGCGTTGAGCGGGCAGACGAGCTGGCCGGTGGCCAGGAGGGCGAGGAGTTCGTGGAAGGTCCGCGCGGCCTGCCCGCGCGTGACGGGGCGTCCGGCCCCGGTGAACTTGGGGACCATGGCCTCGAACCAGTAGTCCGGGACCAGCGGGCCCGGGTCGAGGACGGTCCGGTCGCCGAGGTCCTCCATCGAGACGGACTCCCGGCCGGCCAGCTCGGACCCGGCCGCCACCGCGAGGACGCGGCCCTCGGTCAGCACGGTCGGGCCGACGCTGAGGTCCGGTTCGTGCACGGGCCGCCAGAGCAGTTGCAGATCCGTCCCGCCGCTGCGCAGCAGGGCGAAGGGGTCGCTGAAGTGGAACTCGACGACGTCGACGTCGCAGTCGGGGTAGCGGGCCCGGAACACGTCGATCATGGGCCGCATCTCGCTGCCCAGCACGCCCATGACGCCCAGCCGGAGCGTGCCCCGCACGCCCAGCGCGGCCTCGGTCGCCCGGGCCAGACCGCCGTTGATCAGGTCGTAGGCCTGCTGGAGCTCCACCCGCAGGACCTCGCCCACCGGGGTGAGGGCCACGCTGCGGCTGGTGCGGTCGAACAGGGCGGCGCCGATCCGCCGTTCCTGCTTCTTGATCGCCTGGCTGACCCGCGCCTGCGAGATGTGCAGGCGCTCGGCGGTCCGGCCGAAGTGCAGTTCCTCGGCGAGGGCCAGGAAGATCTCAATGTCCCGTAGTTCCATGGCCACCCCTCCCGTGCAATAACCCCCTGGTTATTGATCAGCCCGCAAAGTCTACGTTGATCGCGAAGCGGCGCGGGTGGAAGGTAGGAGCATCCGGAGGACACCCCGGCGGACCTCACGGTCACCCCCCAACCCTCTTGCCCGGACGCCCGGTTGAGCTTCGACGGCGGCCGGCGGGCGACGGGGGCCGCCGGCCGGAGCCGGGCGGCCGAGACCGTCGGCGCCCGCCGACTCTTCGAAGGAATCGATCATGCAGACACCGATGCACCACCCCGCCCCGGGAACGACCGCGCCGCCGCGCGGCGTCCCGACCCGGCCCGGCGCCTGACCGGCGCCCGGCACAAGGAGATCGACGGCCTTGAGCGACCGACTCCCGATGGAAACGATGTACCTGGTGCACGACGCGCTGCGCCGGGAGCTGCGGCAGCTCGGCGCGGTCACCACCCGCAGCGACGACACCCTCCGGGGCGTGCTGCGCGGCGGCGCCGGCTGGGAGCTCCTCCGGGCGGCCCTGCGCGTGCACCACGGCGCCGAGGACGAAGCGCTCTGGCCCGTCCTGCGCCGCACCCTTACCGGCCGGCCCTACGACCTGGCCCTGCTGGAGGCGATGGAGGCCGAGCACACCGCGATCGGTTCGCTGATCGGCGCCGTGGACGAGGCCCTCGCCGAACCGAGCACCGGGCCGGTCCTGCTCGGCGACCTCGTCGACGCGCTGGTCACGGGGATCGGCGGGCACCTGCGCCACGAGGAGGAGCGCACCTTCCCGCTGGTCCAGGCCGTGGTGACGGCGCAGCAGTGGGAGCGGTTCCAGCAGGTCCACACCCGGCGGATCGCGGCGGAGGCGGACCGGCTGCTGCCGTGGCTCCTGGACGGCGCCGACGAGCGGACGGCCGCCGCGCTGCTGGCGCCGCTGCCCGAGCCGGTCCGGCGGGCGTACCGGGAGCAGTGGCGGCCCGCGTACGCCGCGCTCGACCGGTGGGGCACCCGGGAGCACGAGCCCGATCCGACGCCGACTCATCACCATTCCCAGCACATTGACCAGAGAACAGGACCTTGACGTTGAACGATCTCCGGCGAGAGAGCGACCTCGCGGCCATCCGGCGGCTCGTCGAGCAGGCCGAGGAACACCAGAGCGACCCGGAGCGCTTCATCCCGCTCCACACCCCCGACGCGAGCGTCGTGAACTTCGGCGGCCGGTACGTCGGCGACCGGGCGACGCTGGCCCGGGTGATGGCGGAGGCGCTGGCCTCGCCCCTCGCGAGCGTGGCCACCAGGACCGAGATCCAGGGCATCCGCTTCCTCGGTGCCGACGTCGCGATCGTGGCCTGCGTGAAGCACGTCTTCGACCACCGGGACGCGGACCTGCGCGACGGTTCCGACAGCCGACTGCCCGCCCGGACCGGGCGGCTGACCTACGTCGTCGTCAGGCGGTCGGAGGCCGACGAGGACGGCGCCCGAGCCGGGGCGGGCGACGCGGCGGCCGGGCAGACCTGGCTGATCAGCAGCGCGCAGACCACCCCGGTGCTGGCCTGAACCCACCGGGCCCGAGCCCGCGGTCGCACCGTGCCGCACCTCGTCCGCCCCCACCTTCGACCCTCCACCTTCCACCGGCGGCCGGCCGGCCGAGTCCGCCTGCCCGCCACCACCCGAGGACTGCCACCCATGACGACCGTCGAGCCCGTCCGGCCGACCACCTTCGCCCCACCACCACCACCGCCCGACCCCGGCCCCGACTCAGACTCCGTACCGCTGCGCCGATGGCTGGCCCTGGTGGCCGTCGCCGTCGGCACGTTCTCCATGGTGACCGCCGAGCAGCTGCCGATGGGGCTGCTCACCCCCATCGGTGGCGCGTTCGACGTCTCCGAGGGGACGGCCGGTCTGATGGTGACCGTGCCGGGCCTGGTCGCGTCCGCCGCGGCGCCGCTGCTGCCCGTGGCGATCGGGCGCCGCGACCGCCGTACCGTCCTGATCGGCCTGCTGGCCCTGATGGCCGCGGCCAACCTGCTGGCCGTCCTGGCACCGAACTTCGCCGTGCTGCTCGCCGCGCGCTTTCTCGTCGGGATCGGCATCGGCGGGTTCTGGGCGCTCGCCGCCGGGATCGCGGTACGCCTGGTGCCCGATGCCCAGGTCGGCCGCGCCACCGCCATCACCTTCGGCGGCGCGACCGCCGCCAACGTCCTGGGGGTGCCGGCGGGGACGCTGATCGGCGAGTTCAGCAGCTGGCGGACGGCTTTCGCCGCCGTCGGCGGGCTGGGCCTGCTGGTCGTGGTGGCCCTGTTCGCCCTGCTGCCGGCCCTGCCAGCCGCCGAACCCGTCCGACTGGGCACGCTCGCCGCGCAGTTCCGCAACCGGGCCGTCCGGGCCGGCGTCCTGACCACCTTCCTGCTCGTGGGCGGCCACTTCGCGGCCTTCACCTTCGTCAGCCCCGTCCTGCAGGACGTCGCCGGCATCGACGCGGGCATGGTCGGACCGCTGCTGCTCGCCTTCGGGGTCGCCGGCATCGTCGGCAACTTCCTTGCGGGAGCGAGCGCCGGGCGTGACATCCGCACGGTCGTCATCGGCATCGCCCTGCTGCTCATGACCGTGCTGGCGCTCTTCCCGCTCATCGGCACCGGGCCCGTCGGCGGGACGGTGCTGCTGATCGGCTGGGGGCTGGCCTTCGGCGGCGTCCCGGTCAGCGTCCAGACCTGGATCCTGCGGTCCGCCCCCGGCGAGACCGAGGCCGCGACGGCCCTCAACACCTCCGTGTTCAACCTGGCGATCGCGCTCGGCGCCCTGTTCGGCGGCCTCGTCGTCAACGCGGCCACCCTGGAGGCGGCGCTCTGGACCGGCGCCGGGATCGCCCTGCTGACCGCCCTGACGGTCTGGCACGTCCGCCGGACGCTCGCATGACCGTCTACTCCCTGATGGATCGTCAGGATCCGCCGCCGATGGGCACGAAGCCCTCGCCGGCACAAGCCCTGCGACGACGGACCGTCGCACCGGAGACGTTCCGGCCGTTCGACCGGACACTCCCACCCCCAGTGAAGGAGCGCACCACCGTGGAGATCGAGGAGTACTCGCAGGAGGAGCTGGCGGCCCAGCCCGTCGCGTACTGGACCGGCGTCGCCTACGAGGAGATCATCGGGTTCATCCGGCGCCGGCAGGCCGAACTCGGCTTCACCCAGCCCCAGTACTGGATGCTCCGGCACCTGTCGAAGCACGACATCTCGCCGGACGGGCACGGCATGACCGTGGCCGAGCTGACCGATGCCATGACGTCCTACCTGCGCCCGGAGGACGATCCGGCCGACGAGGCCCAGGCGCTGCTGGAGCTTGGCTGGGTCACCCAGGACGGCGCCGGGCGGCTGTGGATCACCGAGAGCGGCGACGCGGCCCGCGCCGGCCTCAAGACCCACGCGCCCGCCTGGCGCGACCTGATCCACGAGGGCGTCTCCGACGCCGACTACGCGACCACCCTGCGGGTCCTGCGGCGGATGATGCGCAACGTCGGCAGCGACCTGGTCTGAGGGGACCGGGTCGGGACGGGCGGGCCGCGGTGCCGGGTGGCGCCGCGGTCCGCCGCGTCACAGCGGGTGCGTCACGGCCGGGACGTCACGGCAGGTACGTCACCTCGGGGAAGTCCGCGGACGGGCCGTCGAGCAGCCGGCCCCGCCCCTGCCGCAGGAACCGGTCGAAGAACGCGAGCGGGTACGCCTGCTGGATCCGCACCGCCCGGGCCGGGTCGAGCGTGCCGATCCAGCCCCGGAGGTCCTCGTCGCTCATCCCGATCACCTTCGCCAACTGCGGGAAGAGCACCTGGTTGTCGCCGTACGAGCTGTGCACCGCGCCCACGGCCTGCACGGCGAGGCGCCACCCCCGCAGGCGGGACCAGAACTCGGCGACGGCGGGCTGCTGCGCCCGGGTGAACTCCGCGGTCATCAGCAGGAACGGCCGGTCCAGGTCGGCGGTGAGCCTCGGCTGCATCGGGCCGTCGAGGCTCAGCCCGGCCCGGACCCGCCGGTCGCCGGTCATGAGGTGGGCGACCGCCGTGCCGCCCTTCGACCAGCCGAACGCGCCGATGCGGTGCGGGTCGAGGGCGCCGAGCAGGCCGGCCGGCAGCGCCCGGTGCCCGGCGTCGGGGTTGCACCCGGCGGCGAGCTCCTCGACCCGGTCGAGGACGGACCGGAGGTCCGCGGCGAAGTCCACCGGTGTCATCGGGAGGTCCCGGTCCGGGGAGAGCACCCGGCCGTCGGGGAACGCGGTGAAGGCGTCGTAGGTGTGGTCCACCGCGACCACCACGAACCCGTGGCTGGCGAGTTCCTGGACCATGACGGTGTGGTCGCCGCGGTGGCTGTGCGCGCCGTGCGAGAAGACGACGACGGGCAGCCGGCCGCCCGTGCGCCGCACCGGGGCGCCCTGGTGGCCGGCGGTGAGCGGCGCCAGCGCGGCGTCGACCGGGAGTCCGGCGGCCGCCATGAACGGCCGCAGCACGTCGGCGCGCATCCACGGTGCCCGCGGATACCGCTCGACGTCCCGGGCGGGGTACCAGACGCCGACCATCAACTCGCGGTGGTGCCCCGGACCGGCCACCGGGTCCGGGCGCGACGCGTCGACCAGGTGCAGCTCCACCGTGCCCACCGGGTACGGTCCGGTGGGCACGGGCAGGGTGAGCTGCACGGGGCTGGGGCCGGGGCCGGGGCCGGGGGCGGCCGGGCCCGGAGCGACGGGGCCGGGGGCGGCGGGCGACGCCCACGCGGGGGCGGCGGCGCCGAGCGGCACGGCGGCCCCGGCCGCCAGCGCGGCACCCAGCAGGCGACGGCGCGTCAGGTCCTTGCGGCTTGCGAACGGCATGATGGTCATGGGCCCTCCCCGAATCGTCCGGGCAGCACCGGGCCGGCGGGCCCGATCGGACCGTCGACCGGGCGCGGAGTGCTCTCCGCCTGCCCGGCCGGCCGGTCCGTGCTGCACTGGGTGCCACGCTGTCACGCGACGCGTTCGGGTCACATCCGACCACCGGATGATCCGTCAGTTCTCCTCCGCCCAGGGGTTTACATCCGCGGATGGAGCCGCCGCCCGCCTGGCCGCCCGCCCCGCCGCCCCGCCGCTCAGGGGAGCAGCGGCCGGTGGCAGGCGACGGCACGGCCGGGCGCCACCTCGCGCAGGGCGGGTACCTCCTCCGCGCAGCGGGCGTCGGCCAGCGGGCAGCGGGTGCGGAAGCGACAGCCGGACGGCGGGGCGAGCGGGGAGGGCGGATCGGCCGGGAGCAGGCCGGTGTCGCCGAGCGGGCGGCCGGGCTCGGGGACGGCGGCGAGCAGGGCGGCGGTGTAGGGGTGGGCGGGGGCGGCCAGGACCTCCTCGGTGGGGCCCTGTTCGCAGAGCCGGCCGAGCTGGAGCACGGCGACGTCGTCGCTGACCGCCCGCACCACGCCCAGGTCGTGCGAGATGAACAGGCTCGCCAGGCCGCGTTCCTCGGTCAGCCGACGCAGCAGGTTGAGGACGGTGGCCTGGGCGGAGACGTCGAGCGCGGAGACGGCCTCGTCGGCGATGAGGACGCGTGGTTCGGCGGCGAGCGCGCGGGCGATGGCGACGCGCTGGGCCTGGCCGCCGGAGAGCTGGGCCGGCCGGCGGTCGCCGAACAGCGCGGGCGGCAGACCCACCGCGGCCAGCTGCTGCTCGACGACGGCAGCCCGGTCGCGCGCCGGGTCGGGATGCGCGTCGAGCGGTTCGGCGACGAGGTCGCGGACCGTCCGGCGGGGGTTGAGCGAGGAGAGCGGGTCCTGGAAGACCATCTGCATCCGGGGCCGCAGTGCCCGCAGCGCGCGCGGGGAGAGCGCGGCGAGGTCGGTGCCGTCCAGGGTGACGGTGCCGGCGGTGGGCGGCGGCAGCCGCAGCAGGGCCTTGGCGATGCTGCTCTTGCCGGAGCCGGACTCGCCGACCAGGGCGAGGGTGCGGCGCTCCCGCAGCTCCAGGGCGACGTCGCTGACGGCGTGCAGCGGCCCGGACCGGGTGCGGTGGACCACCGAGAGGCCCTCGGCCCGCAGGACGGGGGCGGTCGGGAGAACCGGGGTGGCCGACCCGGCGGGGGCGGTCGGGGCGGCGCTCATGCGGCGTCCTCCATCGTGCTGAGGGGGAAGTGGCAGGCCACCGTCTGCCCGGGGCCGGCCCGGTGGACGGGCGGCGCGTCCGTGGTGCAGAGCGGGCGGGCGAGCTCGCAGCGCGGGGCGAACGGGCAGCCCGCGGCGGGGCGGGAGAGGTCCGGCGGCGAGCCGGGGACGGCCGGCAGGGTGCGGCGCAGCGGTCCGGTGACGCGCGGCACCGAGCGCAGCAGCGCGGCGGTGTACGGGTGGGCGGGCCGTTCGGTGACCTCCTCGGTGGGGCCGGTCTCGACGATCCGGCCGCCGTACATGACGGCGATCCGCCGGGCCCGCCCGTAGAGCAGGCCGATGTCGTGGGTGATCAGGAGGGTGGCGAGGCCGCGGGTCTCGCGGTGGCGGTCGAGCAGGTCGAGGACGGTGCGCTGGACGGTGACGTCGAGGGCGGTGGTGGGTTCGTCGGCGAGCAGCAGGGCGGGTTGTCCGGCGAGGGCGGCGGCGATGCCGACGCGCTGGCGCAGGCCGCCGGAGAGTTCGTGCGGGTAGGCGCGGGCGCGCCGGGCCGGGTCGGGGACGTCGACGGCGGCGAGCAGTTCGGTGGCCAGCTCGCGGCGGGCCCGGCGGCCGATCCGGCGCCGGTTGGTGAGCGACTCGGTGACCTGGTCGGCGATCCGGACCACCGGGTTGAGCGAGGTCATCGGGTCCTGGTGGACCATGGCGACGCCGGTGCCGAGCAGTTCGCCGCGGCGGGCGGGGGTGGCGGTGAGCAGGTCCTCGCCGTTCAGCAGCACCGTGCCGGTGGACTCGACCCGGGTGGTGCGGGCGTGCACGCCGAGGACGGTGCGGGCGAGGACGGACTTGCCGGAGCCGGACTCGCCGACCACGCCGAGGCACTCCCCCGCCGCGATGGTGAGGCTGACGTCGTGCAGGATGTGCAGCGCCCGGCCGTCGGGGGTGTGGATCGTGGTGTCGAGCGAGCGGACGTCCAGGACGGGGGTGGTCATGCGGTGGTTCCCTTCGAACGGAGCCGCTCGCCGAGGTAGTTGAGGGCGAGGACGGTCAGGCAGAGCACCGCGGCCGGCGCGAGCGAGATCCACGGCGCACTGCCGAGCGTGGTGCGGCCCTCGGCGATGATGCCGCCCCAGGAGGGCTCCGGCGGCCGCAGCCCGAAGCCGAGGAAGCTGAGCGAGCCCTCGGCGACGATGGCCACCGTCGTCGCGGTGAAGGCGAAGGTCAGCGCGATCGGGGCGACGTGCGGGACGACCTCGCGGCGCAGGATCCGCAGCGGCGCGGTGCCGATCATCCGGGCGGCCTGGACGAAGCCGCGCTCGCTGAGCGACAGCACGACCGCCCGGACCACGCGGGTGAACGAGGGGACGGTGAACAGGCCGATCAGCGCGCCGATCACGGGCAGGCCGGGCCCGCGCAGCGAGACCACGATCATCACCAGGATCAGCGTGGGGACGGACATCAGCAGGTCGGTGGCGAAGCCGATCACCTTGTCGACCGGGCCGCGGAACCAGCCGGCGGCCAGGCCGAGCGCGCCCCCGCCGAGCAGGCCGACGGCGACGGTCAGCGCGGCGACGGCGAAGGAGGCGCGGGCGCCGGCGACGGTGCGCTGGAGGAGGTCGCGGCCGGAGGCGTCGGTGCCGAGCCAGTGGCCGGGGCCGGGCGGGGCGGAGGGGTGGGCGAAGTCGCCGTGCAGCGGGTCGAAGCCGGGCAGCAGCGGCAGCAGCAGGGCGCCGAGCGCGACGACGGCCAGCCAGGCGGTGGCGGCGATCACCCCGGCCGGGGGCCGCCGGCGGGCGGGCCTGACGGCGGCGGGGGCGGCCTCGGCCGGTTCTGCTGCGGCCGTGGCCGGTTCGACGGTCTCAGCGGTGGTCATGGGCGATCCTCGGGTCGAGCGTGCGGTAGAGCAGGTCGACCGCGAGCGTGGCCGCGACGACGGCGGTGGCGCTGACGACGACGACGGCCTGGATGACGGGGAAGTCGCGGGCGTTGATGGCCCCGGCGGCGAAGCTGCCGAGGCCGGGGACGGCGAACAGCGTCTCGACCAGGACCGAGCCGCCGAGGGAGGTGCCGATCCCGATGCCGATCAGGGTGACCAGCGGGAGCGAGGAGGGGCGCAGCGCGCGGCGCAGCAGGAGCCGGCCGGTGCCCATGCCGCGGCTGCGGGCGGCGGCGATGTACGTCTGGTCGAGGGTGTCCAGCAGTTGCCCGCGCAGGGTCCGGGTGAAGACGGCGGCCTCGGTGAGGCCGAGGGTGAGCGCGGGCAGGGCGAGGTGGCGCAGGTTCTCGACCGGGTCCTCGGCGAACGGTGTCCACCCGGTGGCGGGCAGGATCCGCAGTTGGACGGCGGCGAGCCAGATGAGCAGCAGGCCGAGCACGAAGCCGGGCACGGCGAGCCAGACGAAGGCGCCGGCGGTGGCGATCCGGTCCAGCGGGCCGCCCGGCTTCCAGGCGGAGAGCAGGGCGACGGGCAGGGCGATGCACAGCGCCACCAGCTGGCCGGCGAGGAAGAGTTCGAGGGTGACGGGGATGCGGTCGGCGAGTTCGGAGGTGACGGCGGCGCCGCTGGTGAGCGAGTGGCCGAGGTCGCCGTGCAGGGCGTGGCCGAGCCAGCGCCAGGTGGCGGTGAACACGTTGTCGTTCAGTCCGAGGCCGGCCTCGTAGGCGGCGACCTGCTCGGGGGTGGCGGTGGGGCCGAGGGCGGCGACCGCCGGGGAGCCGGGCATCAGGTGCGGCAGCGAGAGCGCGGCGAGGGTGACCAGGAGGAGGGCGGCGCCGGCCCGCCCGACCGGTCCGGCGGCGCCCCGCAGGCGGGGGGAGGCGCCGGTGCCCGACGGCTTGGCGGCGGAGGCGGCGGAGGCGGCGGAGGTCACTTCTTCACCCACAGGGCCGCCGGGGAGACGTTGACGACGGTCCGCCTGGACACGTCGGGCAGGCCGGCGACCCGGGTGGTCGCGAGGAAGCCGACCGGGTTCTCGGTGAGGAAGAGCATCGGTGCGTCCGCGACGACGGCCTGCGCGGCCTCCTGGTAGGAGCGGGCCCGCTGGGCCTGGTCGAGCGAGGCCCGCCCGGCGCCGATCGCCCGGGCCGCCTCGGGGCTGTTCCAGCCGGTGAAGTTGAACGGGGAGTCGGGCAGGTAGAGGCTGGCCAGCGCGGTGTCGGTGTCGCCGAACATGCTGGTGACGAAGTCCATCACCTGGAACTTGCGCTGGAACATCGCGGTGCCCAGGCTCGCCGAGTCCATCGGCTTGACGGTCATCCTCACGCCCGCCTCGGCCAGCATCTGCTGGAGGACGGTGGCGCGCTGCTGGCCCTCGGGCCGGTTGTCGACCAGGTACTCGAAGGAGAGGTCCGGGTGGCCGGCCTCGGCGAGCAGCGCACGGGCCCTGGCCACGTCGCGGGCGGGGTACGCCGCGGCGCCGGTGCCCCGGTAGGGGGAGGTGGAGCCGATCGGGCCGTCCGAGACCTTGCCCTGGCCGAGGTGGACGACCTTCTCGACGGACTCGCGGTCGACCGCGTACTGGAGGGCCCGGCGGACCTTCGGGTCGTCGAAGGGGGCGGCCTTGGTGTTGAACAGGGCGGTGGAGGTGGAGCCGGGGCCGGTGGCGGCGCGCAGCCCGTCGCCGGCGGCCTGCTTGTACTGGGCGGGGGTCTCCGTCCAGATCAGGTCGGCGTCGCCGGAGCGCAGCGACTGGTAGCGGCTGTCGGAGTCCGGCAGCACGCGGTAGACGAGCTTGTCGGCGTGGCCCTTGGCGCCCCAGTAGGCGGGGTTGCGGACGAGGGTGACGGAGACCCCGGGCTGCACGCTCTCGACGGTGTACGGGCCGGAGCCGACGGCCGGGGCGTCCGCGGCGGGCGTCTCCGAGACGTAGCCGAGCGAGCGGGTGAACAGGTTGGGGAAGGCGGCGTTGGGCGCCTTGAGGGTGAAGGTGACGGAGGTCGGGGAGTTGACCGCCATGGCGCCGATGGTGGCGGCGTCGGCCGCGCAGGAGCACTTGCTCTCCGGCTTGGCGAGGCGGTTCACGTGGTCGACGACGGCCTGCCCGTCGAGCGGCTTGCCGTCGGTGAAGGCCACGCCCTCGCGCAGGTCGAGGGTCCAGGTGGTGGCGTCGGCGTCGGGGGTGAAGGACTTCGCCAGGTAGGGCTGGACGGTGCCGTTGTCGCCGTTGACCATCAGCGGGTCGAACAGCGCGTTGGCCAGGATCATCATCGGCATCGAGGTGAGGACGCCGTCGGCCGGGTCGAGCTTGGCGAACGGGCGGTCCAGGCCGATCTTCAGGGTGCCGCCGTCGACCGCCGCGCCGTCGTTCGCCGCCGCCTTGGCGGAGGTGTCGCCGGACACCGCGTCGTCCGACGCCGAACAGGCGCCGGCGGTGAGGGTGATGGCCAGTACGCAGGCCGCCGATGCCACAACGTGCTTGTGCCGCTTCATGGTTCCTCGGGTTTCTCAGGTCACGGGGGGTGGGGGCGCCAGCACCGGGGACTGCCGCCGACGACACCATTTCGGAGATGGCAGTACTGCCAAAAGGCAGTTGTGCAAACAGCGAGTGGCCAGCTTCCGAAGAGTTGGCACGCGCCTTGAGCGGGTCGCGTCGGGCGTGATTCGGTACTGGTCGTGGCGGTGCGCGAGGCACCGTCACCGGCGACACCCGGCGACGGGCGGACGAGGAGCGGCATACCGATGCGGGCGCAGGAGACGGACACCGTGGCAGAGCTGGGCATGCGAGACCGCAAGAAGGCGCGCACCCGCGAGACCATCCGCACCGCCGCGCTGGACCTCTTCGAGGAACAGGGCTTCGAACGCACCACGGTCGATCAGATCTGCCGCCGCGCCGACGTCGCCCACCGCACGTTCTTCCGCTACTACGCCACCAAGGAGGCCCTGCTCTTCGGCCTGGACTTCGGCCGGACCGTCCTCGACGCCCTGGCCGCCGCCCCGGCCGGCCTCAGCCTGTGGGAGGCGTTCGAGCACGCCCTGGCCGCGACCGACGGGCGGATGGAGGAGGCCGCCGAGCACACCACCCGCCGCCGGACGCTGCGCCGCGAGTTCCTGGAGATCAAGTCGGTCCACGACTACGCGCTCATCCTGGTCGACACCCTCGGCCGGCGGGCCGCGGAGGTCGCCGCCGAGCGACTCGGCGTCGATCCGCACACCGACCTGCGCCCACTCGCCTTCGGCGCGATGCTCGCCGGCATGATCCGGCGCCATGTGCTGATCGGCTCCGAGCACGGCGGCGGGCTGTCCGACTGGGCCGACGCCTACCAGGACGTGCTGCGCCCCACCCGCTGACCCCGACCGCCGACCCCGACCGCCGACCCGCCACCCGCCGACCCCGGCCGCCCGCCGACCCGCCGACCGCCGTGCCCCACCGGGTGCCCGGCCGAGCCGCCGTGCCCGCGACCGGCGAGCCCGATCCCCCTCCGTACCGGCTCAGTTCTTCGCACGTCCGCTCATCCGAAAGGCCCCCCGCATGTCCCTGGTCAACTTCCGCGACCCCGCCCGGCTCACCGACCCCGACGGCCGGCGGATCCGCACCGGCCTGCTCTACCGCTCCGCCCAGCCCTTCCCCAGCGCCGACGAGGCCGTCGTCGAGCAGCTGCGCACCGCCGGCGTCCGCACGATCGTGGACCTGCGCGGCGCCGCCGAGTGCGACCCGGCCGACTGGGCCGCCGTCGAGGCCGGCGGGGTCACCGTCGTCGCCGCCCGGATGGACCCCACCACCGACACCGTCACCACGGCCATGCGCGCCATGACGACCGCCGCCGACCTCGGCGCCTTCTACCTGCTGATGGCCGAGGCCGCGCCCGCCGCCGTCGCGGCCGCCGTGGAGGCCGCCGCCCGCCCCGGCGGGGTCCTGCTGCACTGCGCCGCCGGCAAGGACCGCACCGGCCTGCTCACCGCCCTGCTGCTCGACGTCCTCGGCATCCCCACCGAGGAGATCGTCGCCGACTACGCCCGCACCACCGAGGCGCTCCCGCAGATCTGGGCCGGCCTCGCCGTCCGCCACCGCATCTCCCTCAACGACACCGCCGCCCGCGACGCCGTCCCGGCCCCGCTGCTGGCCGCCCCCGCCGAGGCGATGGCCGCCTTCCTCGACCTGGTCCGCACCCGCCACGGCGGCTCGGCCGCCTTCCTGGCCGCCTGCGGCGTCACCGCCGACACGCTGGACGCCTTCCGCGCCAAGGCCGCCCCGGAGGCCGTCGCATGCTGACCCTGCTGCACCACACCGACGGCACGCCGTTCCGCGACCTCAACCACAACGGCACCATGGAGCCCTACGAGGACCGGCGGCTGCCCGTCGAGGAGCGCGTCGAGGACCTGCTCGGCCGGATGACCCTCGCCGAGAAGGCCGCCCTGATGCTGCACGGCCGGATGCTCCCCGGCGACCGGGGCCCGTTCCCCTCCGGCGAGCGGCTCATCACCGAACACGGCCTCACCGCCTTCGCCATGATGGCCGTCCCGGACGCCCGCACGATGGCGCTCTGGAACAACCACGTCCAGGACCTCGCCGCCGCCGAACGCCTCGGCATCCCGGTCACCCTCGCCTCGGACCCCCGGCACGGCACCTCCGCCAACCCGCTCACCGCCGCCAGCGGCGGCGGCTTCAGCCTCGGCCCCGAGCCGATCGGCCTCGCCGCCACCGACGACCCCGCCCTCGTCGAGGAGTACGCCGCCCTGATCGGCCGCGAGCTGCGGGCCGTCGGCATCCGGCTCGCCATCCACCCGATGGCCGACCTCGCCACCGAGCCGCGCTGGGCCCGGATCAGCGGCACCTTCGGCGAGGACGCCGACCGCGCCTCCCGCACGATCGCCGCCTACATCCGCGGCCTCCAGGGCGAGCGGATCGGCCCGGACAGCGTCGCCTGCATGACCAAGCACTTCCCCGGCGGCGGACCGCAGTTCCGCGGCGAGGACTCGCACTTCGCGGCCGGGCGCCGGCTGGTCTACCCCGGTGGCGCCTTCGAGCAGCACCTGCGCCCCTTCGAGGCCGCGTTCGCGGTCGGCACCGCGCAGATCATGCCCGCCTACGCGATCCCCTCCGGCGCCGGGCTGGCCGAGGTCGGCGCCAACTTCAACCACGACGTCATCACCGGTCTGCTGCGCGGCAGGTACGGCTTCGACGGCGTCGTCTGCACCGACTTCAACGCCATCACCGGGATGGACGTCCCCGGCCTGGTCACCCTCCCGCCGCGCCACTGGGGCGTGGAGGAGCTGTCGGTGACCGAGCAGGTCGTGCTCACCCTGGACGCCGGCGCCGACCAGCTCGGCGGCGAGACCGACCCCGAACTGATCCTGGCCGCCGTGCGCTCCGGCGCGGTGGGCGAGGCCCGGATCGACGAGTCCGTCCGCCGGATCCTGCGCGACAAGTTCCGCCTCGGCCTCTTCGACGACCCCTACGTCGACCCGGACGCCGCCGCCGACCTGGTCGGCGCCGCGGCCGGACGCGAACTCGGCCGACGGGTGCAGTCCCGCTCGCTGGTGCACCTCGCCGGAGCACCGGCGGCCGGGACCCGGCTCTACGTCGAGGGCGTCGACCCGGCCGTCGCCGCCCGCTACGGCACCGTCGTCGAGCGGCCCGAGGACGCCGACCTCGCGGTCGTCCGGATCGCCGCACCCTACGAGACGCGCGAGGGCTTCCTGGAGCCGTTCTTCCACAGCGGCTCGCTGGAGTACGCGCCCGAGGAGGTGGCCCGGCTGAACGCCCTGGCGGCCGCCGCCCCCACGGCCTTCGCGGTCCACCTCGACCGGCCCGCCGTGCTCACCCCGCTCGCGCCCCACGCCGCGCTGCTCGTCGGCGAGTTCGGCGCCACCGACGACCTCGTCCTGGACGCCGTGCTCGGCCGCACCCCGATGAGCGGCGTCCTGCCCTTCGACCTGCCGCGCTCGGACGCCGCCGTCGAGGCCGCCCGCGAGGACGTCCCCTTCGACACGGAGGACCCGCTGTTCCGCTGCGGCCACCCGGCCGGCCGCTGACCCGGCCGCCGACCGGACCGCCGCCGAACGAACCGCGCGGCGGGCCCGCACGAGGAGTCGTGCGGGCCCGCCGCCGGCCGTGGAGCGCGCGGTGTCAGCAGGTGCCGGCCGCCCGGTCGCGGACCACCAGGTCGGTGCGGCCGGCGGTGCCGTCCACCCAGACCACCCGGGTGCCCCGCTCGGCGGCGGGCGCGTTCTGACTACCGCGGTTGCAGGAGAGCCGCTCGGGCGTGCCGCCGGCGAGCGGGACCTGCCAGAGCTTGGGCAGCGCGGCGTTGTTCCAGCCACCGGTCCCTTCCTCGTCGCCGACCTGGTAGGTGACGGCCCGGTCGGAGGCGGTGAGGGTGGTGTTCGACGGCGCCTTCGGCGAGTCGCCGGTCACGATGTCGACGACCCCGGAGCCGTCCTGGGCGCCGGAGCGCACCGACCGGCGCCCGCTGCCGTCGCCGGCGGTCTCGATCCAGATCAGCCGCCCGCCCGCGAGCTGGGTGGAGGCGGTCCGCGCCTTCGGGGTGCTCACCGCGTACTGGGCGGTGACCTCGCCGAGCGCGATCGAGTAGACCGTCGGCGCGTAGACCTCGCCCTGGTCGCCCGTCCAGTGCTCGGACCAGCCGAGGTTGCCGTCCTTGAGGGTCACGCCCGACACGTCGTGGCCGGCGGGCGCCGGGATCACCACCGCGGGGCCGCCGTTGCGGGAGAGGTACGCCCGCGTCCGCCCGGCGGCCGGGTCGAACGCGGTGAAGGCGATGTCGCCGCCGGACACCCGGACGTCACCGGGCATGCTCGACGGGGAGGAGAACAGGGTGGTGACGGGGCCGCCGGCCAGCGAACGGGTCATCACCTCCATCGACCAGCTGCCCCGGGCGTCGGAACCGAGCGACACCCACGCGGCGGAGACGCCGTCGGTGGCGGGCCAGCTGTGCGCGCGGTTGTCCTCCGGGCTGAGCCGGACCGGGGCGCCGCCCCCGGTGAGGGAGCCCGTGTACAGGGGGGAGCCGGCGTCGCGGGTCGCGTTGGCCATCACCCAGCGGCCGTCGGCGACGGCGGGGATCGTCGGGCCGGAGACGTCGCGCAGCAGCACCCGGCTGTCCACGCCGATCCGGTTCTGCCAGCCGGCCCTGATCCCGTGGGCGTCGAACGCGGCTGCCACCGAACGGAGTTGGGAGCGGTTGAGCTTGAGGTCCCGGCCGGCCGCGAGGACGGCGTCGCGCCCGGCGACGAAGTCGTCCAGCGGTGTGAGGTAGGCGGCGAGCGCGCGGTAGATCACCCGGTCGGCGACGAGCGGGTCGAGGGTGCGCCGGATGTCCCAGAGCGCGCCGCCGAAGATGGTGGAGTTGCGGTGCACCCCGCCGCTGTCGACGCCTGCCCCCACGCCGAGGTAGTCGTCCACGGTGGTGCGGCGGTCGTCCAGCCGGCGACCCGCGCACTGCTCGGGGGTGCCGGTGCGACAGAGGCTCTCGCCGAGCAGGGCGGCCTTCGGGTCGCTCATCGACATGCCGCGGGCGGTGACCTCGATGGCGTTGCCGAAGTAGTCGGCCAGCGCCTCGTCCATCGCGCCGGACTGGCCGGCCAGGACCAGCCCGGCGGTGTGTTCCACGACGCCGTGGGTCATCTCGTGCCCGGCCACGTCCAGCGCGACCGAGAAGGGGAGGTACTTGGCGTTGCCGTTGCCGTAGACCATCTTGGTGCCGTCCCAGGACGCGTTCGCGTACGGCTCGCCCCAGTCGCTCACATTGGTCACCGAGACGATCGGTCCGGCCTTGCCGTCCAGGCCCTCCCGGCCGAGCCGGTCGCGGTAGAAGTCGTACACGATGCCCGCGTTGACGTGGGCGTCGGTGGCGCCCGAGGTGCCGGCGGAGGCCGGGAAGTCCGGGCTCGCCGAGTGCGCCGGGGCGAGGTCGGCGGGTATCCCCTTCCCGAGCTCGCCGGAGGCCCGGCCGGCCGCGTCGTAGGTGGTGATCGTGGCCCGCCGGGTGAGGTCACTGAGCTGGTAACCGCCGTCCGGCAGACGGCCGATGTTCACCCTGACCGGGCGGCCGGAGAGGTCCGGCGCGGTCCCGGTGGCGGGCTCGATCGCGGCCGCGGCCGCGGCAGGAGCGGGGGCGCCGGCGGCCGGGGCCGGGGCCGGGGCGCGGCCCTCGTAGGAGAGGGCGACCGTCCCGAGGAGGGCGTCCACGTAGACCTCGCGGGTCTGCGGCCCGCCGCCCGGTTCGGTCGCCCGCACGGTGAAGTGCCGGGCCAGCCGGCCGGTGCCACCGGGCAGGACCACCGCGCCGCGGTCCTCCGCCGTCGCCCCGGCCCGGACCCCCGGGTCCTGGATCTCGCCGAGCGCCAGTTCGCGCAGCGTCGCGGCCGGCACGACGGCGGTGGTCGGCGCGGTCAGCCCGGTGAAGTACTTGCCGCCGACGGACTGGACCCGCTGCCCGGCGCCCTCGCCGGTGAGGTGGACGAGGTACTGCGCACCCAGCACCGGCACACCGCCGTGGTACTGCTGGAACCTCACGGTGCTCCGGCCGTCGGCGTCACGCTCGGCGCCGACCTCGGTGAGCTGCCCGGGGTCGACCCGGTACCGGTCCGGGTGCGCCGCGAGGTGGGCCCGGGCGGCCTCGGCCGGGCTGCCGGGCGCCGGCTCGTCCAGACCCGTGACCAGCTGCGGCGCGGTGGTCTCCTGACCGGCCACCAGACCGGGAACGGGGTCGGGTTCGACGGCCGGCGCGGCCAGGGCGACCGGCGCGGCCAGGCCCAGACTCAGAACGGCGGCCAGCCCGGCGCCGAACGCCGTGGGCGTGCGAAAGCGGTGGTGCACTGCGGTCCTCCCAGGGAACACGGAACGGATGCCCGCGGCACGTGTCCGTGCGCAGGCGGGCATATGACGTGCCGTCAGCTCTGCGCCGGGCAGCGCCCGGGGGGTCGACGGCACGCCGAAGTACGCAGGGGTGCCGGCGACGCGCGCCGCTGACGATCACTACGAGAACCATAGGTCGCCGGACAGGATATGTCGATAGACTGCACGTTCGGTCGGCCCGGGCCGAGCGCCCCCGCCGGTCGGGGCCCGCCCATGGCCTGACACCCTGTCAATATGACGGGCTCGGTGCACAATCAGTTCAACGGCCAAGCACGGACGGTGGTGCAGGCGAGGGACATCGCGATCGACCTCCACCCCCGCGACCCGCTGCGCGAGGCGGCGGACGAGCTGGCCCGCGCCGTACGCGCCCAGTGGGAGGACGAGGCCAACGTCCGCGGCCTGACCGGCCCCGGCCGGATGGCCGTGCCCTGGGAGGCCCGGCGGCCCCCGGACCCGACCTCGGACCCGACCTCGGACCCGGCCTCGGACCAAGCCTCGGACCCGGCCCCGGACGACCACGGCGCCGGGCCCGAACGCCTCGCTCTCGGCGACCTGATCGCCGGGATGCCGGCGCCCGGCTCCATCAGACTGGTGATCACCGGGGACGGCGGGGCCGGGAAGTCGTCCATGGCGGTGCTCCTGGCCCTCACCATGCTGGAGCACCGGAACCCCGGGGACGCCGTCCCGGTCATCCTGTCCCTGCCGGACTGGGACCCGGGGAGGTACAGCCTCGACGACTGGGTGGTCAAACGCATCCGCGAGGACTACGGGGAGCTCACGACCGACCCCGAACCGGGCCTGGTGAAGGCGCTGGTGCAGGCCCGGAAGGTCGTCCCGCTGCTGGACGGCCTCGACGAACTCATGCCGCTCCCCCGCGCCGAGGCGGTGACCGCGCTGAAGCGCTCCCGTGCGAGCATCGACGCGCCGCTGGTCCTGCTGTCCAGGCCGGAGGCCTACCAGGACGCCGCGGCCACGGAACCGTTCCTGCGCACCATGCCCGTCCTCCGGGCCTGCCCGGTGCCGCCGAAGGCCGGACGGGACTACCTCGCCCGGGAATGCGGTCCCGCACGACTCGCGTCGTGGCGACCGGTCTTCGACGAGATGCTCGGGAACCCCGGTGGTCCCGTCGCCACGGCCCTCTCCTCGCCCCTCATGCTCTGGCTCGCGTCGACGGTCTACGCACGCGACGGCTCCCGCCCGGACGACCTGCTCGACTCCGCGCGGCTGCCCACCCGGGCGGACATCGAGGGCCACCTCCTCGACGGACTGGTGCCGGCCGTCTTCTCCCAGGGCCCGGCCCCCAGCTACGTCCCCGGTGCGGTGCGGGCCTGGGGAAAGGACCGCGCCCTCCGCTACCTCCGGTTCCTGGCCCGCCGACCGGACCACGGCCGGACCCAGGACATCGCCTGGTGGCAGATCCGGACCGCGCTGACCCGGCCGGTCCTCTGGGGCGCCGTCGTCCTGGTCGCCGTGGCGCTCTGCGGAACGGCGGCGAGCCACGCGGCCGCCGCCCTCCTCGCGCTCACCGGCCGGTCCCCGGCCCACCACGCCTTCGGGCCCGCCGAGGCACTCGGCGCCGCGGCCGGGCTCGCCACGGTGGCGACCGTGGTCGGGGCGATCACCGCCAAACACCTCTTCCCCGGCACGGCCGAGCGCCCCCGCAGGCCGGTCCGGGTCACGGGCCGCCTCCTCCCGGCCCTGCCGGCCGTGGCCGTGGCCCTGGCCGGCGCCGGACTGACCGCCCCGGGCGGCGCACCGGCGATCCTGACCGCCTTCCTGCTGCCCGTGCTCTCGGACGTGCTGCTGACGAGGCCCGCCGATTCCGCCACGGCCATCAAGCCGCGGCTGCTGCTCGACGACGAACGCAGGATCGCGCTGGCCCAGGGAGCGGTCCTCGCACCCGCCGTCGCGGGGCTCTCGGTGGCGCCCTTCCGGTGGTTCGACGGGCGTCCGCTGTCGACGGTCGCGGCGCTCGTCATCGCCTGGTCGTGCTCGGCCCTGGCGCTGGCCGCCCTGAGCAGGTGGGGGCGCTGGACCGCCACCCGCCTGGTGCTGGCGGGCCGACGGCAGCTGCCACCGGACGTGATCGGCTTCCTGGAGGACGCCCACCGGCTGGGCGTGCTGCGGCAGGTCGGCGGGGTCTACCAGTTCCGCCACGCCGGGCTGCGGCAGCGGCTCGCCGGACCGGGGCCCGACAGGCCCACGGGTGCCGCCGGGGTGCCCCCCGAGGTCCGGATGCGGAGCAGCGTCACCAGCCTGCGCGCCCTGCGGCTGCTGGGATTCGACCTGGTGATGCCGGTCCTCGCGTATCTCGTGATCATCTCGCCGCTCTCCTCGGGCACCGGCTTCCGGGGCGACTGGCACCAGACCTGGGAGCTGCTGGCGCGCCAACGGCTCCTCCTCGCGGCGCTGGTGGCCCTGCTCCTGCTCGGCGCGCTGAGCCTGCGCGCGGTGGCGACCGAGCTGCGCATCGACTCCGAGCTGGTGGAGCTCAACAGGGGCCGCACGCTGCGGCTGCGCTGGGAGGACGTGGCAGAGGTCCGGGTCCGCCGGGCCGCGCCGCCCAGGGGCACGGGCACCGTCCTGCCCGCCCAGTACCACCTGGTGCTGAAGCCGAAGCCCGGCCGGGGCGGGCCGAAGTCCCGTACGGATCCGCGGGGCTGGGTCCGCGTCTGGGACTTGGGCCCCACCGAGCTGGTGCCGCTGGAGCTGGAGGTCGCCCTGTCCCGTTTCGCCGGCGACCTCTGGTCCGCCGTCCCGCCGTCGGCCCGCCCGGACACCGGCTCCGCCCCTGACCGGGGGCGACCGACGGAAGCGCCGGAGCCCGGAGCGGGCCCCGGCTAGCGCCGGCCGAGCACGCCCCGGACGAAGGCCGCCTGGCCGATGTGCTGGAGGTCGTCCGAGATGATGCTGATCAGGCGCACGCCCAGGGTCACCGGCGGGCTCCAGGTCTCGTCCACGACCCGGTCCAACGCGGGGCCGGTCAGGCCGCGGACGAAGGAGAGCGTGCGCTCGTGCACCGCGTCGTGGTAGCCGGTGAGCAGCTCCGGCGAGTCGACGCGGACGGCGGCGACGTCGCGGGCGCGGTGACCGTAGCCGGTGGAGGCGGCGGGGAAGCCGAGCGCGAAGCGGTCGAACCACCCGTCGGCGGTCCAGATCTGCTCGGTGCCGGCGGCATCGGCGATGTGGTCGTCCTGAATGCGGGTCAGGTGCCAGATCAGCCAGACGATCGAGTTCGCCTTCGGATCGACGCGCTCGGACAGCTCCTCGGCGGTGAGGCCGTCCACCACGTCGTGGACGGCCTCGTGGATCCGACCGAAGGCGTCGGCGAGCAGATCGGCACTCTTCATGGGGACTCCCCGTCCGGGCGCGCCGCCCATCGGTGTCGGGTGACTGACTGCCAGCATTGTGGACCACCCGGGTCCACCCCGCCCGGACCGACAGGCCCGCGCCGGTCACGGCGAGCGGGGCGGGGACCGCCGTGGCCGGCCGCCGCCCCGATCCGCTCGGCTACATCCTCAAGGGTTTGTTAGAAGCTCTCACTCAACCCATTGACCGGCCGCTCCGCATGGCGTTATAACTTCTCACAGACGCGATGACATCTATCTCGCAGTGCCCGTACCCCGACGACGGAGGAGACCTCCATGTCCGGCTTCCGCAGCACCGGCGCCCGCGCCGCCCTGTTCACCGCCCCGCTCGTCCTCGGCCTCCTCGGCACCGCCGCCGCGCCGGCCACGGCCGCCGGCTCCCCCGGCGCCCGCCCCGGCACCTCGCTCACCTGCCGCGGGGCGGGCGTCGACCCCGACGCCCTGGTCCGCCACCGGACCGAGATCGTGATCGACGCCCCCTTGCAGACCATCTGGAAGCTGCAGACCGACGTCGAGGACTGGCCGTCCTGGCAGGCACCCGTCGAGACGGTGGACCGCCTCGACCACGGCCCCTTCCGCAAGGGTTCGGTCTTCCGGTGGACGACCCCGATTCCCCCCAACCCCTCGACTCCCGCCACCAGCCTGGAGGTCACCTCGACCGTCCGGCAGATCGAGCACGACGCGTGCATCCGCTGGACCGGCCCCGGGATCGGCGAAGGACTGCGCATCGACGGCGTCCACGTGTGGAACTTCACCAAGGTCAAGGGCGGTGTCCGGGTGAGCACCGAGGAGACCCACACCGGGGCCCAGGTCGACGCGAACGTGCCCGCCGCGACCGGGATCCTCCGCGCGGGCCTCGAATCCTGGCTGCGCGACCTGAAGTCCACCGCCGAAGCCCGCGCCCACGGCCCGCACCACTGACCCGCGACCCGTCCCGGGGGCCGCGGCCTACGGGTGCTCGTCGCCCCGGCACTCGGCCGGGTCCGGGCCGCACAGCCAGCCGTTGACGGCGAAGCGGCTGTCCTCGTGCCGCCCGCTCGGGCACCCGACCGGGCGCACCTCGTGCCAGGCGGTGGGCCGGAAGAAGACGATGCTGTCGTGCTCGGGCTCCCAGTCGCGCCAGGTGCGCCGCTCCCAGTCCCCGGTGGTCGCCGTGTGCAGCGGCAGTGCGGCGTCGAACACCCGTAGCTCGCCCCCGTCGAAGGGCCGGGGCGTGCGGTGCAGGTAGTAGACGAACGTGAGCAGCCGACGGGGGGAGAACTCGGCGCTGCTGTCCTGGTGCGGCCGGTAGAAGTCGCCGTCGTTGTGCACGTTGAGGCCGTAGCTGGGCCGGGTGTGCCGGCAGTCGACCCCCAGCGTGTGCTCGACGGCCCCCCGCACCTCCTCGACGGCCGCGATCAACTCGGGTGCGGCGAAGTCCTGGTACGACCGGGACCGGCGGACCTCGGGGGCCACCTCGCGGTCGCCGATCATCGAGGGCTTCAGCCCGTCGCCGGTGGAGGCGATCGCGCGCTCCAGCAGGGTGCCGGCCGTCCGCCCGCCCAGGAACCCGGTGATCCGGCAGACCGTCACCGGAAGCCGCCAGATCGCCTCCGTGGAAACCGGCGACTGCCGGTCCTCGGCGGCCTCCCGTGCCGCCGGGGTGTCCTGCGTGGTCATGCTGTCCTGCCTTCCGGATCGCTTCCTGGGGCCCCGGGTACGCCCACGGCCTCCCGCAGGCGCCCCACCTCGGCGGTGAGTTCGTCCACCCGGCGGTGCAGGGCCTGGATGCACACCAGGGCGACGCCCAGGCCGTCGACGACCGGGATGGTGGTGTCGTCCCGGTTGAACCCGAAGGCGGCGTGCCAGTCCTGGGCCATCGGGCCGAGGTGGCGCACCTCGTCGGGCTCCCAGAGGTAGCGCCAGGTACTGATGGGCAGTGCGGCCACGGTCTCCAGGACGTCGTGGCCGTTGACCGGCCCGGCCGGGGCGACACCGCCGGTCTCCCCCGCCCCGGTCTCCGGCGGCGCTCCGGCCTCCCCCGCCCCGGCCCCTTCCGCCCCGGTCCCTTCCGCCCCGGCCGGACGGCGGGCCGTGGCACCGTGCCCGGCCGCCCCGGGCCGCCGGCGGAAGAGCCGCACCGTCACCGGCTCCAGTCGACCGGGACCACGTCCTGCTTGAGCCCGCGGTCACTGCAGACGGAGCACGGGCCGTTCGGGACGCCGGGGCCCTGGTCGATGCCGATGGTGATGGCTCCGTGGGCGCCCGCCGGGGCGTGGACGCCGTCGCCGATCATCGCGGCCTCGTAGCCGCCCAGCAGTTCCTGGAGGGTGCCGGGGCCCAGGTTCTCCGGGGCGGTGATCGCGGCGATGCCGTCGTAGTCGGTGTACGCGGCCCCCAGCGTCCGGCCGCCGATGGTGGCGAACACGATCCGGGCGCCGCGGATCGGCTGCCCGGTCACCGCGTCGGCCGCCATCGCCTGGATGTTCTCCAACTGCATCTGGGTGACGTTCAGGCTGGCCTGGCTCACCGTGAGCCTGGTCGGCCTCAGGTCGGAGCAGTCCGCCCCCGTGCACGAGGCGGCCGCCGGGGTGGTCGCCGACGCGGTGACACCGCTCCCGACACCCAGCGACGCCAATGCCGCGGCCATCACCGCGACGGTCTTACGGCCTACCGAACTCATGTCACTCCCCTGGGGACCGCCCGCGCGTGATCCGTACCGGCGCACGGCGGCCGGGACGGCCCGGGCGCGTGCGGCACGCAACGGGTGCCGCCCCATCGGGACGACGCGACCGAGCGTAATCACGCCCGAACGGCCCAACCAGCCGACAAGCATGAGTTCGCGCGATCTGATGAACGCCCGGCGCGACGGTGACGAACGCGAGCGACGCATCCCAACCACTGAGCGGGGGCGACCTGCTCCACCCCGGTCCCGCCGGCCGCCTCACGCCTCACGCCTCGGCGGCGCCGTCCTCCCCGAGGCGGGAGAGCACGTCGCGCTCGTGGCCCAGGTTGAGCAGCGCCTCGTCGACGAGACCGCGCAGGAAGGCCGGGCAGAGCCAGCGTTCCAGCGGCTCGTCCTCGTCCCACGACCTCAACTCGGCCCGGCCGCCGGGGCTGCGCAGGTGGTACCCGGTGGTGGCGTTGCCGCTCGGGTCGCCGTCGAGTTCGGGGTGCTCGTCGGCGGTGTGCGCGCAGGAGTCCTCGCCCAGGTGGGGCCGCGCCCGGGCGAGGCCCGCGATCATGTCGTCGAGCACGGACCGCTCGGTGATCCGCTCCGAGATCGCGTACCACTGGCTCGCGTGCTGGGCGACGACGTAGCCGGCGAGGTAGCCCTTCGTCGGACGGGCCGGCAGATTACCGGCCTGGAAGGACAGTTCATCGCCGGGGTCGCCGTACGGGTAGTCGTCGAGGACGGACGACAGGTCGCTCAGGCCGCGCTCATGGGCCTCGGGGATCACCTCGGGGATGCCGCCCACCGTGAACGGGGCGATGACGTCGGCGGTGATCCGCGCGAAGCCGGCGACGTTGGCCGGGCACAGCCACGGGTCGTCCTCCCGGCCGCCGGCGGTCAGGCCCTTCAGGTCGGGCCCGGCCAGCCAGACCTCGTCCTCCTCCAGCCGCGCCATCGCCTCCTCGTAGGGGTGCGAGCCGTGGGCGCAGGAGGCGTCCGCCACCGCCCGGTCGACGGCGAGCAGCGCGTCCAGGGCGCTGCGTTCCGCCTCCTCGCCCGGTCGCCAGGCCAGGTACCCGGCCATCTCCACCAGGCCGAACAGCCACAGGTGCGCCTGCTCGCCGGCGGGGTCGGCGAGCAGGCGGCGGGCGCAGTCCAGGACGAGCGGGTCCGCCTCGGCCCGCTCCGAGGACGCCGAGACGCTCCCCCAGGCCGCGATCAGCTGCTCGGTGCGGGTGTCAGGTATGTCGATCATGACCCTCAGGACGACGCGCCGCCGCCGGGGGTTCCCCGCCGTCCGGGACCGGCACCGGCGGATCCCGGAGGGGCGGCGCCCGCCCGCCGCGCGTGCGGCGGGCGGAACGGCCGTCAGCTGCCGGCGGGGCCGGTCCAGTCGACCGGTACGTGGCCGAGCCGGACGCGCTGGGGGTGGTCGCCGACCGGGACGGAGACGGTCTTGCGGCCGGTCGCGAAGTCGATCGCGGTGACCTGGTCGGCGCCGCTCTCGGAGATCACGCAGGACTTGCCGTCGCCGCTCACCGTCGCCCAGTACGGCTTCGAGGCGGGTACCAGCGGCCCCTCCTGGAGCGTGGACCGGTCCAGGACCGTGGCGTAGTCGTCCATGGTGCCCGCGACGCACAGCCGGTCGCCGGCGGGGCTCATCGCCAGGCCGTGGTGGCGCGAGTCGTTGACCCAGGTGGTGCGGTCCTCGCTGGTCGCCGGGTTCTTCGGCAGGGTCTTGACGCGGGAGACCCGGTCACCGGCGACGTCGTACTCGACCAGGCCGTTGAAGAAGGAGACCTGGAAGTACAGCGTCGACTCGTCGGGGCTGAAGGCCGCCGGCCGGACCGCGTCGGACAGGTCGGAGCGGCCGAAGGCGTCCAGCCGCTCCCGCATGTCGATGACCTTCACCGGCGCGAAGGTGTCGGCGTCGACCACGGTGATCCGCCGGTCGCCCTTCGTCCAGTCCAGCCACGGCTCGTCCAGGGCGGTGTTGACCTCGCCGATGGACATGTTCCAGATCCGGCCGCCACCGTCGGTGAAGATGTTCTCGTGGGGCTTGTCGCCGGTCCGGAAGGAGCCGAGCTGCCGGCCGGTGCGCACGTCCAGGACGTGGACCGTGTTGGAGGTCGAGGCGGAGACCGCCACCCGGGTGCCGTCCGGCGAGAGCGCCATGTGGTCGGACCGGTAACCCGACACCGGGAAACGCCAGTTGATCCGGCCGGTGGCGACGTCCAGGGAGACCACGTCGGCGAAGCTCGGGCGGGAGACGACGACCGCGGAGCCGTCCGGGGTGGAGTACATGTCGTCGACGAACTGGTCGTGCCCCTCGCCCGGGCCGAGCCGGATGCCCAGGAAGTAGCCGAGTTTGACGGGGTTGAGGTAGATCTCGGTGAGCCGCTGCTCCTTGTCCGGGACGACGTTGATCCGCCCGATTCGGGCGAGGTCGCCGGTGGAGCGGATGACGTCCGCGGTGCCGTCCCAGTTGTTGCCCACGAACATCACCTCCCGCAGGGCCTGTCCGGGCGCATCGGCCACGGTCGCGGAGACCGGGGCGGCCGGCGCGGCCGCGGCGACCGCCAGGCCGAGCGCGGCGGCGAGTGCGCCGAGTGCCGTCGTGGCGCGGGGACGTCGGGCACGTCGGGGACGGTGGGGACGGTGGGGGCACGGGGAACCGGGACGGGACATCGCCGCTCCTTCGCGAGCGCAGATTCTGAAAAGGTTGATTGTCAGATTGCGTTACTCGACGGTAAGGACCGCCCCGCCGCCCTGACAAGACGTCGGTCGGCAACAATCGACCGGACGTCGGTTCACGTTCGAGGGGGGATGGCGGCGGTGGCTGGACCCACGGGCACCTACGGCGGCAGGTCCGCACAGGAACGGCGGGCCGAACGGCGCGAGCGCTTCCTCCGCGCGGCGCTGGACCAGTTCGGCGACCGGCCCGGCTACCGCTCCGCCTCGGTGACGGCCCTGTGCGAGGCGGCCGGGCTCTCCACCCGCCAGTTCTACGAGGAGTTCCGCAACCTGGAGGAGGTCCTCGCCCAGCTGCACCTGCTGGTCAACGACTGGACGGAGCAGGCCGTCCTGGAGGCGCTCAGCGGCGCCGCCGGCCTCGCCTTCGACCGGCGGATGGCCGCCGTGCTGCGCGCCTACGTCACCGCCGCCACCGCCGACCCGCGCCGGCTGCGCATCGCCTTCGTCGAAATCATCGGCGTGAGCGAGGAGTTGGAGCGCCAGCGGCTGGTCCGCCGGTCCCGCTGGGTGGAGCTGATCCTCGCCGAGGCTGAGGCCGCCGCCGCGCGCGGGGAGGTCGCGCCGCGCGACTACCGGATCGCCGCCACCGCCTTCATCGGCGCGGTCAACGGCCTGCTGCACGACTGGACGGCCGGCCAGTTCCAGGCCTCGCTCGACCAGGTCGTCGACGAGCTGGCGGCCCTCCTGCGCGGGGCCGTCCGCCCGACGGACCGGGACTGAGCCCGCCCGTACAGGGCGTGCCGGGCCTCCCGCCGGGTGCGGGACGAGTCGGGCGGAGATCCGGGAGTCGCCCCCCGCCCGGGCGGGGTTTGTATCCGCCCGGTATCGGTGGGCGCTTGGTCCTGCATCGAATCCGTGCGCCGGGGGCTCGCGGGCCGCCGGGATGCCGTGCTCCTGCCGGCCGTCCGGACCGGTGGCGACCGCTCCGGCCTGGGGATTCGCCCACGGAAGGGCCTGCGGGGAGGCTGCGCGTGTCCCCGGGTGCGGGGCGGCCGCCGTGTCCGGTGTCTGCCGTATCGTTCCCTTCTGGTCACCGGCCACGTGTGCGGCCGGGGCCGGCACCCCGCCCGAACCGTCCGCCCAGGAGTCGTCCGCCCGTGTCCTCGCCCGCCCCGGCCGGGGCCTCCCCGCGCCCCGTCCGTGTGTTGCTGGTGGAGGACGACGACCTGATGCGCCGGTCCTTCACCGTCGCGCTGGAGCGGTACGGCTACGCGTTGACGGCCGCGGCCGACGGGCTCACGGGGCTCGAACGCTTCCGGGACGCGGACTTCGACCTGCTGATCCTGGATGTGATGCTGCCCGGTCTGGACGGGATCGGCCTGTGCCGCAAGGTCCGGGAGACCAGCCTGGTGCCCGTGCTGATGATGTCCGCACGCGGCGACGGGCTCGACGTCGTCGCCGGTCTGGAGGCCGGGGCGGACGACTACGTCGTCAAGCCCGTGGACACCTATGTGCTCGTGGCGCGCATCCGCTCGCTGCTGCGGCGGGCGACCTACGCGGCCGCCCCGGACCCCGGGCGCGCCGCGGGCGAGGGGCCGCCGACCGAGGGCGAGGTCCTGGTCTTCGGGGACCTCACCGTCGACACCGCCGGCATGGAGGTGTCCGTCGCCGGAACCCCGGTGGCGCTGACCCCGACCGAACTCAAGCTGCTCCTCGAATTCGCCGCCCGCCCGGGCGTGGTGCTGGAGCGGCACACCCTGCTGCGCAACGTCTGGGACTACGGCTGGGACGGCGACAGCCGGGTCGTGGACCTGTGCGTGCAGCGGCTGCGCAGGAAGCTGGGCCGGGAGCGGATCGAGACGGTCCGCGGCTTCGGCTACAAGCTCAGGCGCTGAGGCCGGTGCCTCCGATCCACCGGCTGCGGCCGGCCGGCGTGTCCTTGCGCTGGAAGATCGCCGCGCTGGCCGCGGTCACCGCCTGTCTGGTCGCGGCGGCGGTGGGCGTGCTGGTGCACCTGCTGACCGCGCGGGACATCCGCGACCGGGCCGGGGCACAGGCGTTCAACACCGTGTACTCGGCCATGGACGTCTACCGGCGCACCGGCACGCTGGCGGACGGTGCCGAGCTGGATCCGGCCGAGCTGCCCGCCGCACTGCGCCACCCGGCCGACGGCGACCGGCACACGGCCTACGACGGGCACGTCGAGGGGAACCTGGGGCCGAGCGTCTGGGCCGCCCAGCGGACCGGCGGCCCGGGCAGCCCGGTGCTGGCCGTCCGGGTCAACATGAGCCCCGAGCTCCACGGGCTGCGCCGGCTCGACGTGACCATCACCGTCGCCTCGCTGCTCGCCCTCGCGGCATCCGCCCCGCTGGCGGTCTACGGAGCCGGACTGCTCGCCCGGAGGCTGCGCCGGGTCTCCGAGACCGCGAGCCGGATCGCCGCCGGTGACCTCGACGCACGGACCGGGCCCACCAAGGGACACGACGAGGTCGCCGACATCGCCGCCACCGTCGACCTGATGGCCGACAGCCTCGGCCGACGGCTGCGCACCGAACGCCAGTTCACCGCCGACGTGGCCCACGAGCTGCGCACCCCCGTCGGCGGGCTGCTGGCCGCCGCCGACCTGCTGCCGCCCGGCGAGACGGAGGACCTGCTCCGGGCCCGGGTCCGCGATCTGCGCGCCCTGGTCGAGGACCTCCTGGAGATCTCCCGCCTCGACGCCGGCGCCGAACGGCCGGTCCGCGCCCGGGTGCCGCTCGGCGCCGTCGTCACCGAGGCCGTGGCGCGCACCGGCTTCGGCACCGACACCGAGGTCACCGTCGCCGGGGCTCCGGACGCACCGGCCCAGGACGCACCGGCTCAGAACGCGCCGGCACAGGACACGCCGGCTCAGGACACACCGGCGCGGGGCACCGAAGCTCAGGACGCCGGGCCCGCCCGGAGCCCGGGGACCGTGGAGACCGACCCGCGCCGCCTGGAGCGGATCGTCGGCAACCTCGTCGTCAACGCCCACCGGCACGGCGGCCGCCCGGTACGGGTCACCGTCGAGGGCCGCACGGTCGTCGTGCGCGACCACGGCCCCGGCTTCCCGGCGGATCTGCTGCTGCACGGCCCGCGCCGCTTCCACACGGGTGCCGCGGAGCGCGGCGCGGGCCACGGTCTCGGCCTGACCATCGCCCTGGGACAGGCCCGGCTGCTCGGCGCCGACCTGCGGCTGGACAACGCCCCGGACGGCGGCGCCGTCGCCACGCTGCGCCTGCCGGCCTGACCCCGGTCGCCGCCCGGTCACCGCCCCGGGCGCTCCTCCTACAGAACCGCTACGAAGCGGAGCGGACGCCGATACACGGTGGCCGAGGCCCCGATACGTTCCCCGGACACCCTTCGAAGTGCACCTTCCGCACCCGAAGAGGAGTCCTCCGTGACCGCCAGCCCCCTCGCCCCGCTCACCCCGCAGACGACACCCGGGGTCGCGGCCGCCGCCACCGACCTGACGAAGGTCTACGGCAGCGGCGACACCCGGGTGGTGGCCCTGGACCGGGTCGGCATCGAGTTCCGGGAGGGCGGGTTCACCGCGATCATGGGCCCCTCCGGCTGCGGCAAATCCACCCTGCTGCACTGCGTCGCCGGGCTGGACTCCCCCACCTCCGGCTCCGTGCGGATCGGCACCACCGAACTGAGCGGGCTCGACGACCGGCAGCTGACCCGGCTGCGCCGGGACCGGATCGGCTTCGTCTTCCAGGCGTTCAACCTGCTGCCGACGCTGACCGCGCTGGAGAACATCACCCTGCCGCTGTCCATCGCCGGACGCCGGCCCGACCGCCGGTGGCTGGACCGCGTGGTGTCCATGCTCGGCCTCGCCCAGCGGCTCGACCACCGGCCGGGACAGCTGTCCGGCGGGCAGCAGCAGCGCGTCGCGGTCGCCCGCGCCCTGGCCTCCCAGCCCGCGATCGTCTTCGCCGACGAACCCACCGGGAACCTCGACTCCCGCGCCGGGGCGGAGGTCCTCGGCTTCCTGCGCGACTCGGTGCGCGAGCTGGGCCGGACGGTGGTCATGGTCACCCACGACCCCGTCGCCGCCGGGTACGCCGACCGCGTGGTCTTCCTCGCCGACGGCCGCCCGGTCGACGAGATGGCCCAGCCGTCCGCGGACCGGGTCCTCGACGTCATGAAGGCGTTCGACGCCCGCTCGCGCACCAGCTGACCCGCGCCGCTCCCGCCCGTCCCATCCGCTCCCACGCCCGGAAAGCCCCCATGCTGAAAACAGCCCTGCGCAACGCCCTGGCGCACAAGGCCCGTCTGGCCATGACCGTCCTCGCGGTCTGCCTGGGGGTCGCGTTCGTCTGCGGCACCCTGGTCTTCGCGGACTCGACCGCCGCGGCCCACCGCGCCGCCGCCTCGAAGGACTTCGCCGGCATCGCGGTCACCGTCACCGCCCAGGAGCCCCTGCCGGGGGCCGCCGCGGACCAGCGGAGCAGCGTGCTCGACGACGCGCTCGCGCACCGGCTGGCCGGCGTGCCCGGCGTGGCGGCCGTCCGGCCGTCGGTCGACGGAACGGCCGCGCTGAACGCGGCGGACGGCACGGCGCTGCGGGTCAGGCCCGGGGCCAACCCGGCCGCCGCCTACGTCCCGGGCAAGGACGGCAAGGACGGCCGCTACCCCCTGGTCGAGGGCCGCGCCCCGGCGAACGGCGACGAACTCGCCGTGGACCGCGGCACCGCCGCCGCCGGCCGTTTCCGCATCGGCGACCGGGTCACCCTGGCCACCGACGGCCCGGCCATGACCAAGCGGCTCGTCGGCATCGTCACCACCACGGACACCCGGGTGACCGCCGGAGGCACCCTGGCCCTGTTCGACACGGCGACCGCCCAGAAGCTGTTCGCGGCCCCGGGTCGGTACACCGGAATCGACCTGTCCGCCGCACCCGGCACCGACCAGTTCGAGCTCTCCCGCCGCGTCACCGCCGTGCTGCCGGCCGACCGGGCCGAGGCCACCACCGGCGCCGCCCAGGCCGACCGGCAGGCCGTCCTCGTCGACACCCTGACCCGGGGCTACCGGAAGCTGCCGACGGTCTTCGCCGCGGTCTCGCTCTTCATCGGCTCGTTCCTCGTCGTCAACACCTTCGGCATGCTCGTGACCCGACGCACCCGTGAGATCGCCCTGCTGCGGGCGATCGGCGCCTCGCGCCGCCAGGTGGCCCGGTCCGTGCTCGCGGAGGCCTTCCTGGTCGGCCTCGTCGCCTCGGCGGCCGGTTTCCTGCTCGGCCTCGGCATCGCCTCGGTGCTGCCCGACCTGCTGGGCACCGGCGGGAGGACCCTGCCGCACGGCCCGCTGGTGATCGGCCCGCGCCCCGTCCTGGCGGCCCTCGTCGTGGGCGTGGGCGTCACCGTGCTCGCCGCGTGGCTGCCGTCCCGCAGGGCGGCGAGGGTCGCGCCGGTCGAGGCGATGCGCACGGCCGAGCGGCCGCCGTCCGCCGGCCGGTCCCGGATCCGCGGCGCGGTGGGCCTCGCGCTCCTCGTCCTCGGCGCCGGACTGCTGGTGGCGCTCTCGGGGGCCGAGGACGCCTCGGAGGCGAATCTGCGGAGCGCGATGCTCGGCTGCGCCGTCTTCGTCGTCGCGCTGATCGTGCTGGCGCCGCTGCTGGCCGTCCCGGTGATCCGCCTCTCCGGCCGCCTGACCGGCCGCCTCGGGACCGCTGGCCGGTTCGGGACCACCGGCCGCCTCGGGACCACCGGCCGGTTCGGGACCACCGGCCGCCTCGGGACCACCGGCCGGTTCGGGATCACCGGCCGCCTCGCCCGGGAGAACGCGCTGCGCGACCCGCGGCGCACCGCGGCCACCGCGACCACGCTGCTGATCAGCGCCGCGCTGGTCACCGGCCTCGCCGTCATCGGCAACTCCACCGAGCGGGCCCTCGACCGCCAGGCCGCCGCCGGGCTCGGCGCCGACTACGTGATCGGCTCCCGCACCCCCACGACCGGTATCGACCCGGCCGCCGTCCAACGCGTGGCGGGCACCCCCGGGGTACGGACCGCGAGCGCCGTCACGGACTCCGTCCTGTTCCTCGGCGGCGGCGTCCGGGACGTCTCCGGCGTCGACCCCGACAGCGTCGACGACGTCATGGAACTCGACTTCGTCAGCGGCTCCGTCCGGGACCTCGGGCCCGGCCGGATCGCCCTCTCCAGCACCACCGCCCGGGAGAGCGGCCTGACCACCGGCAGCCGGGTCGACGCCCGCATCGGCCGCGGCCAGGACGTCACCGGGTACACCGTCGTGGGCGTCTACCGGGACAACCCCACCGCCCACGACGCCCTGGCCGCCCGCACCGAAGTGGAGCAGCACGCCTTGCTGCCGCACTCCGTCCAGCGGATCCTGGTCCGCGCCCGGCCCGACGCGGTCTCCCGGGCCACCGAGGCCGCGCTGCGCACCGCCGTCGGCAACAGCCCGCTGCTGAAGGTGCAGGACCGCCCCGCCCTCGTCCGTGAGGCCGCCGGCACCATGGGCGACCTGCTGACGGTGATGTACGGAATGCTCGCCCTCGGCGCCGTGATCGGCGCGCTCGGCATCGTGAACACCCTGGCCGTCTCGGTCGCCGAACGCACCCGCGAGATCGGCGCACTGCGCGCCCTCGGCATGGACCGCGCCGGCGTCCGCCGGATGATCCGTCAGGAGGCGCTGACCGTCGCCGCGTTCGGCACCCTGCTGGGCATGGCCGGCGGCCTGTTCGGCGCCTGGGCGGTCGGCTCGCTGGCCAACGGGGCGGTGGCGCAGTACTCCCTGGCGCTGCCCTGGGGGACGCTGCTGCTCGTCCTCCTGGTCTCCCTGGCGATCGGCGTGATCGCCGCCGTCGTCCCGGCCCGCCGGGCGGCCGCCCTGAGCCCGCTGGAAGCCGTCGCGCAGGCCTGACGCGAGCGCCTCCGGCCCAGCAGGACCTCACGAGGGCCCCGGCACCCCCGGGGCCCTTCGAGCACGGCGCACCGCCGGTTCGGTCCGGCGGAGGACCGGGCCGCCGGGCTCGCCGGGCCGGGCGACCGGCTCGGACGGGCTCACAAGGCGTTGGGCGGGACGTTGCCGCCCCGTGCCCCGTGACGGCCGAGGACCTCGGCGCTGACCGCCCGGTGCCAGCCGGTCAGGATGCGGGCCTGGTCCGCGGCGCGGCCGGCCAGCTGGTCCAGCTCGGTGGGGTTCAGGCGCGGCTCGTCGTCGGCGATGGCGCGCAGGGCCCGCCACAGCGCGGCCTTGCCCTCCACGCCGGCGCGCATGGCCTCCAGCTCGACCAGGTCACTCAACGGGGTGCGGCGCACCAGCGTCCCGTTGGGCTTGAGCCGGGCGATCCGCTCGCCCGCGAGGCCGAGCCAGGTCCGGTAGTGGCGGACGGGCACGCCGAGGCGGTGCATGATGCGCACGAGATCGTCCCGGTCCTGCTCCACGTCCCGGGCCAGGGCGCGCAGCTCGGCGGCGCGGCGGCTGTCGCCGTGGGTGTCGGCCATCCGGCGGGCGAGCGCGGCGCCGCCGAAGGCTCCCGTCAGGTGGTCGTTCAGGTAGATGCCCAGGGGCGGCGTCGACGTTCGGGGGGACATCGCGGCCTCGCAGGGGGTGAGCCGGTCATCGGCGTCGGCCGGGACCGGGAGGGACAGGACGGTGCCGGGAGGGAAGGACGGTGCCGGGCTGTGGAACGGGCTGTCCCTCCATCGTGCCCCGTACCGTCGACGGGTGCTCATCCGTGCGGTGGCCCTCCGGTCCACCGGAGCGGATGCCCCTGCGCAGCGGCCGGGCACCCTCACGGCCGTTCCCCGTCCGGCCAGGCCCGGGTGTCGCGCGGCCGGACGTACGGTTCCTCGCCCTTCGGCAGGCCACCCTCGATGGCGCGCTCGCGGGAGAGCTCCGCGTCGAACTCCAGCCCGAGGAGGACGGCGAGGTTCGAGATCCAGAGCCAGACCAGGAAGACGATGACGCCGGCCAGCGTGCCGTAGGTCCGGTTGTAGGAGGAGAAGTTCGCCACGTAGAGGGCGAACCCGGCGGAAGCCGCCGTCCAGAGCACGACCGCGAGCACGCTGCCGGGGGAGATCCAGCGGAACCCGCGGTCGCGCACGTTGGGCGCGGCCCAGTACAGCAGCGCGATCATCAGGACGACGAGCAGCACCAGGACCGGCCACTTGGCGACCGACCACACCGTCAGCGCGGTGCCGCCCACGCCCAGGGCCCGGCCGACGCGGTCCGCGAGGGGGCCGGTGAACACGACGATCACCGCGCTCGCCGCCAGCAGCACCATCAGCAGGAGCGTCAGCCCCAGGCGCAGCGGAGTGGTCTTCCACAGGGGGCGGCCCTCACGGATGTCGTAGACGGCGTTGGAGGAGCGCATGAACGCCGCCACGTAGCCGGAGGCCGACCACAGGGCGCCGGCCAGTCCCGCGATCATCAGGAACACGCCGGTGCCACCGCCGTCCTGCAACTGGTCGACGGCGTCTCGCAGGATCTCCCGGGCGGCGCCGGGTGCGAGGTGCTGCAGGCTGTCCAGGACGGCGCCGGTGGCGGACCTGCCGATGACGCCGAGGACGGAGACCAGGACGAGCAGGGCGGGGAAGATCGCCAGGACGCCGTAGTAGGTGAGGGCCGCGGCCCGGTCGGGCAGCTCGTCCGCCAGGAACTCCTTGCCGGTGCGGCGCAGCACCGCCCGCCAGGAGCGCCGGGACAGGTCGCCGAGCTCGTCCGGGGCGGCGTTCTCGATCCGCCGGCTCGGGCCGGCGTTCCCGCCGCCGCGTCGGCCTCCGGTCCTGTGCCTACGGCTGAACAGTGCTGCCATGTCTCGCGTCTGTCCACAACGCCCGCCGTGAATCGTCCGGTGAGCGGCCCGGGTCGTGGCCGGGGCCGGCCGGCTCCCACGCGGCGGGCGGTTCGTCCGTGCCGTCCGTGGCCGGCACCACCGGCGACGGGGCGGCACGCAGCGGATCTACAGTGGCAGGTGTGACCGATGGCAGCTCTGGCATCCCCGGTCTCGCCACGCTTCGGCGGCGCCTCGGGGCGCAGCTGTTCGCCCGCGTGGCCGGCCCGCAGGGCCCGGCGGCCCGCAGCCGTATCCATGACACGCCCGGCCCCCGGTGGTTCGGCCCGGAGCGGCCCATCCGCGTCGTCCACGGCGACGCCTCGATGTTCATCGGCGGTCTGCGGGCGCTCCTGCTGCAGTCGCTGCATCCGCTGGCGATGGCCGCGGTCGAGGCGCATTCCGGCTTCCGGGGCGACCCGTGGGGCCGGCTCCAGCGCACCAGCACCTTCCTGGCCGTGACGACCTTCGGGACCGCCGCCGACGCGCAGCGGGCGGTCGACCGGGTCCGGGCGGTGCACGAGGGCGTCCGCGGCACCACCGCGTCCGGGGAGGCGTACCGGGCAGCGGATCCGCACCTGCTCGGCTGGGTGCACGCCGCCGAGGTCGACAGCTTTCTCCGCGCCCACCGGTCCTACGGTGAAAGGCCGTTGGACGACGAGGCCTACGACGGATACGTGGCCGACGCGGCCACGGTGGCCGCCGCGCTGGGTGTCGTCGACCCGCCGCGCGACCAGCGGCAGCTCGCGGCGGTCATCGAGCGGTACCGCCCCGAGCTGCGCGGCACCGCACCCGCGCTCGACGCGGCCCGGTTCATCCTGCTCCGGCCGCCCCTGCCGTGGGTCGTCCGCCCGCCGTACGGCCTGCTGGCCGCCGGCGCCGTCGCCCTGCTGCCCGACTGGGCACGGCGGGAGCTCCGTCTGCCGTCCCTTCCGGTCGTCGAGGGGCCCGCGGCGCGGCTGGGTGCGGGGGCCGTCACCAGGGTGATCCGCTGGGCGATGGCCCGCCCGCCCGGGGTGGGCGGTCCGGGTCGCGGTCCGGGCGGAGCCGCCCCCGACTGACGTCGGCCGCCGGACCGACGTGCGGCGAATTGCCGGAGACATCCCGGCGGGACCATCCTGAGGAGAGCAGGCGACGGCGTGCTCCGTCCCACCGGCGGCCGCGCGCCCGACGGCGGTCGGCGGCGTCGTCGACCGCCGTCGGCCGTTCGGCGGCGACGGTCCCGGCCGTTTCCGCACCCCACCGAGCGGGAGGACCACGATGTCCCTCACACTCCCGGCCACCGCGCAGCACCGGCCGACCGCTGCGGTCGCCCCCACCGAGACGCCCGAGTGCGAGGCGTCGACCTGCGCGGGCATCTCCACCCCCGAATCGGCCGAGCTCCACACCGCCTGGCCCGGCTGGATCCCCCTGCTGGTCATCGCCGTTCTGGTGATCAGTTGCCTCGGCTTCGCGATCGGCAGGATCGGGGGGTGGTGAGCGTCGGAGTGCCCGGTACCCGCCCGATCACCCGGCCGTCGGGGTCGGGACCGCCCGGGTGGGCGTCCGGGCGGCCCGGAGCCGTACCGCCCGGCGCGCCGCGGATCCCCGACCGGCGCGGCGTCGTCAGGTGACGTTCAGCGTGAGCTCCGCGGTGTGCAGCTGCCCGGCGGTCTGGAACTGCAGGAAGAGCCGCCAGTTCCCGGCCTCGCCGAGCAGGGCCTGGAAGGTCAGCGTCGGGCCGCCGTGGTCACCGTCGACCGTGTCCGTCGGGTGGAGATGGGCCAACGCCTGGTCGCCCTCGTGGAAGGCGCTGAGGTGGGCGTAGCTGTCCAGGTACGGCTGGAGGTCGGTGACCGGCCCGCCGTCCCTGGTGACGGTGGCGGTGAGTCGGTGGGCGCCGGCCATCGGCTCGCTGCGGAGGGTGACGGTGTAGCCGTCGACCGTGGTGCTGCCCACCGGGGCGGGCAACGGCAGCGCGGCGGCCGCGCCGGGCACGGTCACGGTGCGGCTGAGCACCAGCTCGCTGCCCTTGCGGGGGCCGGTGTCCGGGACGAACGACGTGTACAGCCGCCAGTCGCCCGGGGTGAGGGCGGCCAGGTCGGCCGTCCAGGTACCGTCCGCGGCCATCGCCGGGTGCAGGTGCTGGAAGCCGGTGAGGTCGGAGCGGATCGCGTAGAAGTGCAGCTTCTTCGTCTGGTGCACGGCGAAGTCGGTGACCGGTGCGCCGTCCGGGCCGGTGACGGTGAACGGGTACCCCACCGCCCGGCCGGCGGGCAGGTCGGTGTCCTTCGGGTCCAGCCGGTAGCCGTCCCGCTCGGCGGAGAGACCCCGGGCGTTCGCGGGCACGTCCGGCAGCCCCAACGCCCCTGACATACCAGGCATCCCGGGCATCCCTGACATCCCCGGCACGGCCGGGGCCGGCGCACCGGGTGTCGCCGTCATCGCGTGGTGGTCCGTCCCCGGCATGCCCGCAGGCCCGGAGCCCGCCGACTCACCGCACGCGACCAGCCCGAGGAACACCAGAACGGGCACGCAGGACGCCAGCGCCCAACCGTGGGAGAACGAACGGCGAGCAGCGGACATCAGCGGGTCCTTCCCGTACCGGGCGCGCCGGGAAGGGCGCGCGGGCCGGCGGTCGCGGCCGCGGCCGGGTCGGCCGCGGCCGCCGCCCGGGCGGTCCGTCCGGCGCGCGAGCCCGGCGGGCCTCCCCCGGCACCCGTCACGATCGCCGCGGTCGGCGTGACATCGACGGCATGACGTCCCACAGTCGGCCCCTCCTCTTCTTCGGTCGTCGGCGCGTCGCCGCGCCCGGCCCGGTCCGGGCCGGCGAGAACACGGCCCCGCCGGAGAGGAGACCGGCGACGGCCGCCGCGATAACCAAAAGTTCGGCCGGCGCGGTGGAACCGGCACCCGGCGGACGCGTGCTCCGCGCCCGCCCGCCCGGGGTGGCGGGCGGTGCGCCGCCCACGGTGGGGGCACACCGCCCACGGACCCCCCGGGCCCCCTCCCGGCAGGTCAGGAAGCCATCGTGACGGTCACGGTGGTGAACCCGGCGGAGCGCAGCAGCCCTTCCAGCATCGAGCGGGTGCTCTGCTCGGCGCGCTGGGTGAGCTCGGTGTCCTTGGCGGCCTGCTCGATCTTCTGGGTGGCGAGGACCTCGACCTTCTGCTGGTTGCCCGGGTTGCCGCTGAAGAAGTCGCCGATGCGGTCGAAGAACCCGCGTTGCTGGAGGTAGACGTACGAGCGCCGGACGTCCAGTGCGGCGGGGGCGAGTTGGGCGTGCGGGACGACCACGGTGGCGGTGGTGCGGTCGTTCGAGACGGTGACCGCGCCCTTGTCCAGGGCGCCGAGGTCGACGGACGCGTCCACGGTGCCGGCCGCCACGTACAGGGTGCGGTTGCCGAGCAGCGCGGACGGCAGGAAGGCGGCCTCGTGGTCGAGGTCGACGACGATCTGGAAGTTGCCCTGGGCGCCGGTGAACCGCTTCATGTCCTGGATGGAGCGCAGCAGGACGGGCTGGCTGCGGTCCACGGTGCGGCGTTCCAGGGGGTTCGGGATCGAGGGGAACAGGCCCAGGTGCGCCCCGGCGAGGAACACCGCGAGGATCGCGGCCAGGGTCACCGGCAGGCCGATGTACCAGGGGGTGCGCCGGCGGGCGGGGCGCTCGACGACGGGTTCCCGCACGGCGGGTTCCCCCGCGACAGGTTCCCGGGCGGCGGGTTCCCGGGCGGCGTCCGGGTCCTGACCCGGAGTTCCGGTGGTACCGAGGGCGGCCTTCCGGCCGCGTCCGAGGAGTGCCATCTGCTGCACCGTGCTTTCTCTCGTGGGGAGGGCCGGGCATCGGGTGCGCCGGCGGGGCCGCCGCCGGGAACGGACCGGCGGCCCCGCCGCCGGTGTTCGGCGGGTACCCCGGGGCGGCCCGCCCACGCGCGCCCGGATCGGCGGCGCACCGGTCAACCGCGCCGTTCCCCCTCCGAGTTGACGCATCGCCCCGGGACGGCAGGGGCGCTCGTGGGGTGGCCCGTCGCGATGCCGCGGGGGCAGCGAGGTCACTCGTTCGGGTGGATGGTGCCGGTGGGCGGGGTGGGTTCGGACGGCGGCGGGTAGCTCCCGGGGACTGTCGCGGGCCCGGGCCCGGCGGCACGGCGCCCGACCGGCGGCGCCCGACCGCCCGCACACGGGGCGGCGGGGTACGCCGGTGCACCGCACCGCCGTGCGGCAGGGCACCGGACCACACAGCCGACACCAAAGGAAGGACGTCCGTGAACGAGACCTCGCCGGTCATCGACCCGGAGGAGAACGGCCCCGCGGGGGACGCGTTCTACACCCCGGCGCTCCCGCTGCCCGACGGCGCCCCCGGGGACCCGATCCACCAGCGGCGCCTGGACAACCCCGCGGCGGAGCTGGCGGCGGGCGAGAACTGGCTGGTCCTGTACCGCTCGCAGGACGTGCGCGGCGAGCCGGTGGCGACCTCCGGGATCATCGTGCTGCCGGACCGCGCCGAGCACCCGGTCCCCGACGACGGCTACCCGCTCGTCAGCTGGGCCCACGGCACAGTGGGCGTCGCCAACGTCGTCGCGCCGTCGCGGGACCGGGGTGACACCGGAGCCTCACCGATGAACGCCTCTCCGCACGCCCTGCTGAACGCGTTCCTGCGCCTCGGCTGCGCGGTGGCGATGACGGACTACGAGGCCCTCGGCACGGGCACGGCGGAGCGCCTCCACCCCTACCTCCTCGGGGCGTCGGAGGCGAACGGGGTGCTGGACATCGTCCTGGCCGCCCGCCGGCTGTTCCGGGGCGCGATCGGGGAGAAGTACGCCATCGTCGGGCACTCGCAGGGCGGCCAGGCCGCGCTGTTCGCCGCCCACCACGCCCCCGAGCGCGTCGAGGGCCAGCTGGTCGGCGTGGTCGCGATCGCCCCCTCCAACCACCCCCTCGGCCTGGTACGGCTCGGCGCCAAGGACACCCAGGTCGGGGAGGGCTTCGCCTTCACCCCGCTGTTCCTGGCCGGTGCCATCGGCGGCGACCCGTCGATCGAGCCCGCCCAGGTCCTCTCCGACGAGGCACTGCTGCTGTGGCCGCACGTCCTGGACCGTTCCAGGGCCGAGCTGAGCGACCAGGAGTCCTGGGGCGGCATCAAGGGCGAGGACCAGTTCCGGGGCGGCTACCCGGAGCAGCCCAACCCGCACCAGACCGCGTTCGACCGCCAGGTCGGCGGCATGAACCCGGACGTGGAGATCAGGGTGCCGGTGCGCATCGCCCAGGCCGCCGACGACATGCGCGTGCGGGCCGCGCTGCCGTTCCCCCTCAAGGGCACCGACGTCCTCGTGGACGAGCTGAACGACACCAACAAGGCGCACGGGATCGAGGTCGCGTACGAGCGGTACGGCAGGAACGTCGTGAAGGTGCCGGAGACGGAGCCGCAGAAGACGCTGGGCGTGCACTTCGCCACCATCGACCACGACGCCCCGGCCCTCGTCGACTGGGTCCACGACCTCCTCACCCGCGGCTGACGCTCCCCGGCAGGTCCGCGCACGACCGCACCCGCCGGGGGAGCCCGGTCCCGGTCACCCCTGCGCGGACCGGCCGGCCCCGACGGCGCGTTCGGCCGTCCACTCGTACTCCATCTGGCGCGCGGTGCGCCGGGCGAGCTGTTCGCCGAAGAGCCGGCCCACGATGTGCAGGCTGGCGTCGATGCCCGCGCTGATCCCCGCCGAGGTGACGATGTCGCCGTCGTCGACCCACCGGACGTCGGTGCGCACCCGGATGTCCGGCCACCGGCCGGCCAGCTCCTCCTGGTCCTCCCAGTGGGTCGTGGCCGGGCGGCCGTCCAGAGCTCCGGTGGCGGCCAGCAAGAAGGCCCCGGTGCAGATGCTGAAGGTCAGCGCGGAGGTCTGCCGGCGCCGGGCCAGCCACTCGATGACGTCCGCGTCCGCCTCGACCGCCGTGGTGACGCCGCCGGGGATCACCAGCACGTCGAAGGGCGGATCCTCGTCGAGGGTGTGGTCCGCCACGACCTTCAGCCCGCCCCGGGCGCGGACCGGCCGGTCGGTCGCCGCGACCGTCAGGACGCGCAGCAGGGGTTCGTCGTCGTCGGTGCGGGCCAGCCGGCCGGCGGTGCTGAAGACCTCGAAGGGGCCTCCCAGGTCGAGGACCTCGACCTCGTCGAAGACGAGCATCCCGAACGTCAGCGGTGCAGTGGTGTCTGGCTTCATGCCACCAGGCTCGGGCCTGACCGGGGTCGCCCGACAGTGTCGGAAACGGCACCGGCCGCTAGGATCCCGTCATGCGCCAGCACCGGATCGCCTGCCTCGCCTTCGACGGCATGGCCCCGTTCGAGCTCGCCACGGTCGCCGAGGTGTTCGCGGTCTCCCGGCCGGAGCTGGACGTGGACTGGTGGTACCGGTTCGAGCTGTGCGCCGAGACACCCGGGCCGCACCGGGTCGTGGGCGGCTTCGACATCGTGGTGCACCACGGTCTGGACCGGCTCCGGTACGCCGACACCGTCATCGTCCCGGGCGTCGCGGACGTGCGCCGCGAGGTCTCCGGGGCGGTCCTGGACGCGCTGCGGGAGGCATACGCGCGAGGCGCGCGCGTGGTGTCCATCTGCAGCGGCGCGTTCGCGCTGGCCGCCGCGGGCCTGCTGGACGGCAGGGAGGCGACCACGCACTGGCGGCACGCCCGCCTGCTCCAGGAACGCCATCCGCGGGTGACGGTCAACGCGTCGGTGCTCTACGTCGACGGCGGATCGGTCGTCACCGCCGCCGGCACCGCCGCCGGGATCGACGCCTGCCTGCACCTCGTCCGCAAGGACCACGGCGCCGAGGTCGCCGCCCGGGTGGCCCGCCGGATGGTCGTGGCCTCGCACCGCGAGGGCGGCCAGGCCCAGTTCGCGGAGCATCCGGTGGGCAGGGCGCCGCTCGACGACCCGATCGACGCCGCCGTGCGGTACGCGCTGGAGAACCTGCACCGGCGCCTGCCCGTCGACGAACTGGCCGGCGTCGCCCACCTGTCGGTGCGACAGTTCGAGCGCCGCTTCGTCGACGCGGCCGGTCTGCCGCCGGGGCGGTGGATCACGCGGCAGCGGGTGCGGGCCGGCGCCGCACTGCTGGAGTCCGCCGAGCACCCGATCGACGCGGTGGCCGGCCGGGTGGGCCTGACCGTCGCGGGGTTCCGCCACCACTTCCGGGAGGTGATGGGCGTCAGCCCCTCGACCTACCGCCGCCAGTACCGGCGCTGACCGTCACCGAGCCCGCCCCGAGCCGGACAGACCGGCCGATCAGCCCCGAATGATCTCCATCCCGTCGATCCCGACGATCCGGCCGCCGCGGCCGAACGATCCGGAGCCGGAAGGAAGTTCAGTCCCGCCCGACCATTGATAGGAAACTTTACTTTCTACTACGCTGTCGGCTGGCGGCTTGGCGCGGCGCCCGCACCGGACGGGGCGTGACGCGCTCAGCGAGAGCTCTGACCCGGCCGCCGCGGTGGTGCGGTCACCGCTCGGCCGGCGGGTTCGTGTGCGGTGCGCGCCGGTGTCCAGCTCTCACCGTTCTCTAGGTCAGGGGTCCAGGGATGCGTCTGGGTGTCTCGGTAAGGCCTGTTCACATCGGAGTGTTCGCCGCCGTGCTCGCGTTGCTCGGCGGACTGTTGCTCGGCTGGTCCGAGCGGGCGGGGGCGGCGGCCGATCCGCTGCTCTCGCGGGGGAAGGCCGCGACGGCCTCGTCCACGGAGGGGTCGTCGTACGCGGCGGGGAAGGCCTTCGACGGCAGCACCTCCACGCGGTGGGCGAGCGCGGAGGGGAAGGACCCGCAGTGGCTGCGGGTGGACCTCGGCGCGAACGCCGGCGTCTCGCGGGTGAAGCTCAGTTGGGAGGCGGCGTACGCGAAGGCGTACCGGCTGGAGGTGTCGGCGGACGGGGTGACCTGGACGACGGTGGCGGCGGAGAAGGCCGGGAACGGCGGGACGGACGACTGGACGGGGCTGGCCGGCAAGGGCCGCTACGTCCGGATGTACGGAACGGCGCGCGGGACGGCGTACGGGTACTCGCTGCTGGAGATGGAGGTCTACGGGGTGCTGGACGGCGGGACGCCGCCCGGCGGGACCGCCTTCACCGTGGTGGCGGCGGGCGACATCGCCGCGCAGTGCACCGCCTCGGACAGCGCCTGCGCGCACCCGAAGACCGCCGCACTGGCCCAGCAGATCGACCCGAGATTCTACCTGACGATGGGTGACAACCAGTACGACGACGCCCGGCTGTCGGACTTCCGGGACTACTACGACAAGAGCTGGGGCGCGTTCAAGGCGAAGACCCACCCGGTGCCGGGCAATCACGAGACCTACGACCCCGCCGGGTCGCTCGTCGGGTACAAGTCGTACTTCGGCAGCATCGCCTACCCCCAGGGGAAGAGCTGGTACAGCTTCGACGAGGGCAACTGGCACTTCGTCGCGCTGGACTCCAACGCCTTCGACCAGAGCGCCCAGATCGACTGGCTGAAGGCCGACCTGGCGGCCAACGCGAAGAAGTGCGTCGCCGCCTACTGGCACCACCCGCTGTACTCCTCGGGCGGCCACGGCAACGACCCGGTCTCCCGGCCGGTGTGGAAGATCCTCTACGGCGCCAAGGCCGACCTGGTGCTGAACGGGCACGACCACCACTACGAGCGGTTCGCCCCGCAGGACCCGGACGGCAAGGCCACCGCGGACGGGATCGTCGAGATCGTCGGCGGGATGGGCGGCGCCGAGCCCTACCCGATCGAGCAGGTCCAGCCGAACAGCCAGAAGCGGATCAGCGGTGACTACGGCGTGCTGAAGCTGGACTTCACCGACTCCGGGTACGGCTGGAGCTACGTCGGAACGGACGGCCAGGTCAAGGACACCAGCCCGAAGTACAGCTGCCACTGATGATGTACCTGGCCACCACCGGCCGCCGTCCGGACGCGCCGCCCCGCCCCCCGGGGGTGGGGCGGCGCGTCCCCGGCACGGTCATCGCGCTCGGCGCGGTCAGCCTGGTCACCGACGTCTCCTCGGAGATGGTCACCGCCGTGCTGCCGCTCTACCTGGTGCTGGGGCTCGGCCTCTCACCCCTCCAATTCGGTTTCCTCGACGGGCTGTTCAACGGCGCCACGGCACTGGTCCGGCTGCTGGGCGGCAGGCTCGCCGACCGGGGCGGCGGCCGGCACCGGACGGTCGCCGGGGTCGGCTACCTGCTCTCGGCGCTCTCCCGGCTCGGGCTGCTGCTGGCCGGCGGGGCGGCCGGCGGGATCGCCGCCGCGCTGGCCGCCGACCGGCTCGGCAAGGGCGTGCGGACCGCGCCGCGGGATGCGCTGATCTCGCTCAGCGCACCGCCGGAGGCGCTCGGCCGGGCGTTCGGCGTGCACCGGGCGATGGACACCACGGGGGCGCTGCTCGGACCGCTGGTCGCGTTCGCGGTGCTGTGGGCGACGGCCGACGCGTACGACGCGGTGTTCGTGGTGAGCTTCGCCGTCGGACTGCTCGGCGTACTGGTGCTGGTGCTGTACGTCCCGGCCGGGACGGGGAAGCCGGCCGGGACGGGGATGCCGGCCGGGACGGGGATGCCGGCCGGGGCCGCGGCGCCGGCCGTCGCGCCGGAGCCGGCCGTCGCCCCGGAGCCGACGCGGAGGAAGCCCGGGGCACTGCGCGATCCGGTCTTCCGGCGGGTGGTCACGGCCGCCGCGCTGCTGGGGGCGGCGACGATCGGCGACTCCTTCCTCTACCTGCTGCTCCAGCGCGGCCTGGACCTGCCGCCCCTGCTCTTCCCCCTGCTGCCGCTCGGTGCGGCGGCGTGCTACCTGCTGCTGGCCGTACCCGTGGGCCGGATCGCGGACCGGACCGGGCGGCGCGCGCCGTTCCTCTGCGGGCACGGTGCGCTGCTCGCGGCCTACCTCACCCTGACGGCTCCGCCGGTGTGGCCGGCCGCCGTGCTCACCCTGGTGCTCCTGGGCGTGTTCTACGCCGCCACGGACGGCGTGCTGATGGCGCTCGCCGGGCCGGTGCTGCCGCCGGAGGGCCGGGCGGGCGGGCTCGCGGTGCTGCAGACCGGCCAGGCGCTGGCCCGGCTGGTCGGAGCGGCCGGGTTCGGCGCGGCCTGGACGTGGTGGGGGCCGCGCCCGGCCCTGGCGGCGGCCGCGGTCGCGCTGGCCGCCGCACTCGCCGCCGCATGGCGGATCCTGCCGACGGAGGAGGTCGCGTGAAGGCGCGTTCGACGGTCCTGGTCATCGCCGTCCTGGTGCTGCTGGGCGGCTCGCTCGGATACGTGCTGCACGCCCGACAGCGCGATGGCGGGCAGCAACTCGTCGCGGCGGAGGGCTCGTTCACCCTGAACGAGCCGGGACTCTACTACCGGGACACCGCCACCGGACGGGTCGCCCGGACCCAGGGGGCGCCGGACGGGCCGTCCTGCGCCCGGTTCTACGCCGCCGGGGACCACGCGCTGTGCCTGCGGGCGCTGCCCGGCGTCCCGGCCCGGACCCAGGCGGTGGTGTACGACCGGCGGTTCACCGAGCTCCAGACGGTGACGGTGCCCGGCATCCCGAACCGGGCCCGGGTGTCGGCCTCCGGGCAACTGCTCTCCTGGACCGCCTTCGCCGTGGGGGACTCGTACGCGGCCAGTGGCTTCTCCACCCGGACGTCGATCCTGGACCTGCGCACCGGCTTCCTGGTCAAGTCGATCGAGTCCATCCCGCTGACCGTCGACGGCACCCGCTACCACGCCGCCGACGTCAACTACTGGGGCGTCAACTTCGCCGCCGACGACAACCACTTCTACGCCACCGTCTCGACCGGCGGCCGGACCCACCTGGTCGAGGGCGACCTGCGGGCCTGGTCGGCCCGGACCCTGCGGGAGAACGTCGAGTGCCCCTCGCTCTCGCCGGACGGCACCCGGATCGCCTTCAAGAAGAAGGTCTCGGCGGACCCGGCCGCGCCCTGGCGGCTCCACGTCCTGGACCTCGCCGGGATGGCCGAGCACCCGCTGGCCGAGTCCCGCAGCGTGGACGACCAGGCGGCCTGGCTCGACGGGGAGACGCTCGGCTACGCGCTGCCGGGCCGGGACGGGAAGGGCACCGACATCTGGACCGTCCCGGCGGACGGCAGCGGGGCGCCGCACCTGCTGGTGCCCGGCGGCTCGTCACCGGTGGCCGTACCGGCGGCCCCTAGCTGACCGGGGGCGGTCACGAACCGACGGCCTGACCGGCGGCTTCTCGCGCGACACCGGATTCGATCAACTCGCCGAGACGTGCGCGGGGCAGCCCCGTCAGGGCAGGATGGGGGCCGGCCCAGCTGATCCGAGGACGCGTCACACCATCGCCGGCCCGGCGTGGTCGTCGCCCCGCCGCGGCCGAGTCGCCACCGCCTTCCCCGGTCCGGGATGAGGCGTGGGCGGCCTGCCGGGGTGCCCCGGTCATACGCGCGCCGCCAACGGTACTTGCCGCCTTGCCCGCCCCACCGGGTGCCGCCGCCGCCCGATGGACGCCTGCCGCCCGGGAGCCGCCCATGTCCGCCCCAGCCAGCGTGGCCGTCCGGTTGCGCCGTTCCACCACCGAGTCGCTCGGCGGGCTCCCCGGTGCCTTCTGGTGGCTCTGGGCCTCGACCCTGGTCAACCGGCTCGGCGGCGTCGCCTCCTTCCTGGCGCTCTACCTGACCGCCGACCGCGGCCACTCGGCCTCCTACGCGGGAATGGTCGTCTCGCTCGTCGGCCTCGGCTCGGTGATCGCCGCGGTGGTCGGCGGCGTGCTGGCGGACCGGATCGGCCGGCGGCCCACGCTGCTGGCCGCCCAACTGCTCACCGCGCTCACCACCCTGGCCCTGGGCTTCGCCGACGGGCAGCTGACGATCGCTTCGACGGCCTTCCTGGTCGGCCTGAGCAGCTACGCCTCGCGGCCCGCGACCTCCGCGATCATCGCCGACCTGGTGCCGGCCGCCGACCGGGCCCGGGCCTTCGCGCTGAACTACTGGGCGATCAACATCGGGTTCGGTGTCTCGGCGGCGCTGGCCGGACTGGTCGCCGCCCACAGCTACCGGGCGCTCTTCCTCGTGGACGCCCTCTCCACGCTGCTCTGCGCGGTACTGGTCTTCAGCAAGGTCCCGGAGACCCGGCCCGCGGCACCGGAGCGGGACCGGTCCGCGCCGGGCGTCGGCCTGGGCACGGTCTTCCGGGACCGGCGCTTCATGGTGCTGGTCGGGCTGACCTTCGCCTTCGGGCTGATGCTCCAGCAGGGCAACACCACGCTCGCCGTGGACATGGGCAGGGCCGGGCTCACCAGCGCGCAGTACGGGCTGGTGATCGGCATCAACGGTCTGCTGATCGTCCTGCTGCAGATCCCGGTGACCCGCCTGACCAAGGGCCGGCACCGCGGGATACTGCTGCTGGCCGGCGCGCTGCTCACCGGGTGGGGCTTCGGGCTCACCGCGTTCGCCGGCTCCTCCGCGCTCTACTACGCCGCCACCGTGGGGGTGTGGACGCTGGGCGAGATGGTCCAGGCACCCACCAGCATGAGCCTGACCGCCGAACTCTCGTCGACGCACACCCGCGGGCGCTACCAGGGCGTCAGCTCGCTCGCCTGGTCGGCGGCCTCCTTCCTCGGGCCCGTCGCCGGCGGGCTGCTGCTGGACCACGCGGGCCGCAGCACCGTCTGGGGCTGCTGCGCGCTGCTCGGCACGGCGGCCGCGGCGGGGTACCTGGCGCTGAGCCGGCGGGTGGACACCTCGCGCTACTCGATCTCGTGACCGGCCGGGCCCCGCCCGCGGGCCGGCGGCCCCGCGCCACGCCCGTCGGTGCCGCCCACACCCGCCGGGGCACGGGGCGTGGGCACCCGCGCACGGCCGGCCGGGCGTCGTCGGGGCGTCACCCCGCTCGGCCGAGCGCCCCGGCCAGCTCGCGCGCGTGGTCCGCCGCCGCCGGACCCCGGCTCGGGTCCGGGGACTCGGAGAGGAAGACCAGGGCCAGCATGAGTGCCGCGTCGAGGCGGCAGACCAGCCCGGGCCCGGCCCCGCCGTCCGGCGGCGGCTCCTGCTCCCGGCCGTACCCGGCCCGCAGGGCCGCGAGGTCGAGCTGGTTCTCCGGGTAGCGGGCGTACTCGGTCAGCCTGCCGAACTCCAGGGTCGCGTCGGCGAGCAGGGCGTTCGACCAGTCCAGCAGCGCGGCGGTCGCACCGTCGCGCCGCCGGATGTTGGCGCTGCGCACGTCGAGGTGCACCAGACCCGCCGTGGTGACGGTGTCGAGGTGCCGGGCGGCGACCGCGAGGTCCGGTGGATCGGGCCAGTCCGCGACGAGCCGGCCGACCTCGGTCCAGCGCCGGCGGATCCTGGCGACGATCACCTGACGGGTGGTCAGCCCCTCGGACGCCACGGGGACGAGGCCCGGTGGCGGGGGCAGCCGGTGCAGGCGGCCGAGGAGCCCGCCGAGGGCGAAGCAGTCGAGCTCCGAACCGTCGTCGGGGACGTAGCGCGAGAGCAGGACGTCCGGGGCGTCCGGCGCCGGGGAGAGGAGGAGTTCCAGCGGCTCGGCGACCGGAAAGCCGTGGGCGGCCAGGTGCCGACCGAGGGCGTACTCCTGGCTCAGCAACGTGCGCGTGTCCACGTGCGGGTCGTTGGCGTTGGCGTCGAAACGTCGGTGGGCGAGGCGCAGCGCGACCGGCCGGCCGTCGCGGTCCAGCGCACGGTAGACGGTGAATTCGAGGCCGCTGCCGACCGGCGTCAGGTGGTCGAGCCGCCACCGTTCGGCCAGGTCGTGGAGGGCTGCCAGGTGTTCGGTCATCTGAGGGGGCGATCCTTCGGTCGTCGGCCGGGCCCGCGGGCGTCCTCCCGACGCCCGCGGTCCGTTCGTTCCCGAGCCGGAGGAGGGCGAACCTCACTCCTCCCGGCTCAGCTCCGTCCAGGGCGCCAGGTCCGGTGCGGCGCTCTCGCTGCGGAAGAGGAACTCGAACAGCAGCCGGGCGGCGATCTGCGCCGTGCTGCCGGAGGGGTCGTAGCGCGGGGCCACCTCCGCGATGTCCACGGCCTCCACCGGCAGGGCGCGCAGCTCCTCGTAGACGTCGAGCAGGTCGCCGCTGTCGATGCCGCCCATCGTCACGTGGCCGGTCCCGGTGGCCACCGCGCTGTCGAGCACGTCGATGTCGAGTGAGACGTAGACGGCGTCGCAGCGCTCGCCGAGGCGCTCGATGACCGGGCGCAGCGCGGCGGCGGCGCCCGCCCGCCGGATCTGGGCGCCCGGCACCACGTGGAAGCCCCGGTCGAGCAGGGTGCGGAACTGGTCGTACTTGGTCACGTCGCCGACGCCGACGAAGGCGATGTCCTCGGGGTGCATACCGGGGAGTTCGCTGATCCGGCGGGAGTTCGATCCGTGGTAGAGCGGCCCGTGCAGGGTGCTCCAGTTGCCGAAGTCGAAGTGGTGGTCGATGTTCACGAATCCCACGCGCCGCGCGCCCCGGTCGAGCCGGCCGGCGCGGAAGCCCGCGAAGGTGGGGAAGGCGGTCGAGTGGTCGCCGTTGAGGAGGATCAGGCGCGGAGCCGCCCGGCTCAGCCGGCGGGTCTCGGCGGCGACCGCCTGGAAGGTGCGGATCGTGTCGGTCGGATAGATGTGCAGGTCCCCCGCGTCGGCCACGCGCGGGGCCCGGTAGCGGAACGTCCCGCCGGTGCGGGTGTCCAGCATCCGCCACTGGCCCAGGCTGGTGAGGTAGCTGGAGAAGACCAGGCTCGCCTGCCGGATCGCCCGGGGGCCCTCGGCCGCGCCCGGGCGGGAGCTGGCGGTCGCGTCGAAGGGCACCCCGGCGGCCACCCAGCCGTCCTCCCCGACGTCGATGTGCGCCGCGCCCGTGACGGGAGCGCCGAAGAGGGTGGCGAGGCCGGCCCAGCCGGGCAGCGGGTCCGCCTCGAACTCCTCGGGTTTGACGCTGCGGTGGAGCGCCTCGAAGTCGGGGAGCTCGGGCGTGACGGGGGGTCGGGTCATGTCGTCTCCCGTGCGGTGCGGTCGAGGAGAGCCGGTCCGGGCGTGCGCACGATGCGGTGCGCGGTGGCGATCTTCTCCTGGAAGAGCTCCCAGCTGCGTTCCGGGCTCAGGTGGCGGGGCCGGTAGACCACCGGGGCGTCCTCGCGCCACTGCGCGAAGTCCCAGGTGAAGATGCGGTCGCGCAGGCGCGCGAAGTCGGGGGTGAGCGGGTAGGGCACGAAATTGTAGAGGTTGAACAGCCACAGCGCCTCGCTGTTGGCCTCCAGCCATTCGAGGGTCTGGTGGTGGGAGCGCTCGGTCTCCTCGTCCAGCCCGCCCATCATGTTGAGGACGACCTTCAGGCCGGCCCCGCTCAGGGCGTGGATCTTCGCGGTGTAGTCGTCGAGCCCGCGGGACAGCTTGCCGAGCCGCTTCAGCATCTGGGAGTCGGCCGACTCGAAGCCGAGTTCGACCGCCACGACCCCGAGTTCGAGCATCGCCTCGATGACCCACTCCTTCACCTGCATGACATGGGTCTGCACGATGAACTTGTAGCCGGGTCGGCCGCCGAACACCTCCAGCAGGTTGCGGACCGCCTCGCGCGACTGCCCGAAGGTCTTGTCGCCGATGTAGATCAGGCGGGTGCCCGGGAACCGGCCGGTGAGCTGGTCCACTTCGGCGCCGAGGGCGCCGCGCCCCACGAGGGTGAGCTGTTTGCTCCAGGCGTCGCCGCAGAAGGTGCACTGGTAGAGGCAGCCGTGGCTGGCGTTGAGCCGCAGCATCGGCACCTTGCCGCTGTAGCCGTCCAGGTGGCGGTAGTCCGGCGCCCAGGTGATGGGCTCGGCCACCAGCCCGAGCGCGGCGGGCTTCTCCGTGCGGCCGCCCCGCCCCGCGGCCAGCTCGACCAGGACGGCCGCGAAGCCGGCGTCGAGCTGGCCGCGGTGCACCAGGTGCACGGAGCCCTCCGGCGCCAGCGGGGCCATGTTGCCGCCCAGCACGACGCGGCGCCCCGCGCGCTCCAACTCGCCCGCGAGCTCCAGGGCGAGCCGGAAGTTCTGGGCCAGCGGCGAGAAGAGGACGAGGTCGCCGGGCGCCGTCGCCGCCGTGATCGGGGCACGGCAGGCCTCGACGTCGGCCGGGGTGCGGGACAGGTCGTGGAAGGAGGACTCGATGGCCGCGCTGTCCAGCAGCGCGGTCAGGTGCGCCACCCACAGGGGGATCTCCCAGAGCCCGTCGGACGGGATGAAGTACTCGGGGAGGAAGGTGCGGAAGCGTCGGTCGTAGTCCTGGTAGTAGGCGGACAGCCGGTCGTCCGGTTCACGGGTGGACGGGAAGGGCAGTTGGACGATGCAGCACCTGGTGGTCACGATTACTCCGCACGTGGGGTCCGCTGATGAGCGGCGGGGGAGGTTCCTGGCGGACCGGGGTCGGGCTTGCCGAAACCGGCAGCGGGCCGTCGGTCAGGACGATCGGAGCGGCGGTCTGATCGGTCCCGCCGCGGGACAGGACCACGAGGTCCAGTACGGCGGCCCGCCCCGCACCGCGGACCTCACCCGTGGTGCGGGGAGGGCCGCCGGCCCGGGCGGACGCCCGGCTGCCGGGGCGGACGGCCGCGTTCCCGCCGACCCGGCCGGCTTCGGCCCGGGGCGACGGGCGGCCGGGGCTCCGTGGGCGGGGAGGGCGGCCGGGTGCGGGTCGACGGGGGTGGGGCCGCCACGCGCGTCGATCGGGTCGGTGCCCGGTACGTCCTCGGTCCCCGCCACCCTGTCACCTCCGGGCCGCTGTCGGCGGCGCGCTGACGCCGCCGGAACGCAGTGGGGCGCCGTGCGTGCACGCCCGGAGGGAGTCCTGCCCAGGCGAAGCCTTTCACCATCGGCGTGAAGGAAGCTCACTGGCGCGCACACCGGGTCCGTTGCGCGCAGGGGCGGCATGCACACCTCCAGCGTGCGCCAGGGGCACCGGCAGCGGACTCCGTCCTCGCGCCCGCGCGCCGCCGCCCGGCCGCACACCCGGGGCATCGGCACCTCGCACCGCGTACGCACGGCCCCCGTGCGCCCCGCCGCCCGTCACCCCGACCGTCACGCCGACCGGGGCCCGGCAGGCCGATGACCGGTCACATTACGTCGCGATGACTGATGCCGGTCACGGGGCGGCCCCCCTAGTGTCAAGGACATCACCCGCCCCACCGAACGAGAGCAGGTCGCGTGCGTCAGCTCACCTACTACGTCGGCACCACGCTGGACGGCTTCATCGCCGGCCCGGAGGGGCAGTTCGACTTCTTCCCCTTCGAGGGGGACCTCGCCGCGGCGCTGGTGGCCGAGTACCCCGAGACCGTCCCGGCCCACGGTCGCGGGCCGCTGGGCCTCGACGGGGTCGCCAACCAGCGGTTCGACACCGTCCTGATGGGCCGCGCCACCTACGAGCCCGGCCTCGCGATCGGCGTCACCAGCCCCTACCCGCACCTGCGCCAGTACGTGTTCTCCCGCAGCCTGGCCCGGCTCGACCCCGAGGTGGAGATCGTCTCCTCGGACCCGGTGGCCTTCGTCCGCGAGCTCAAGCGGCAGGACGGGGCCGGCATCTGGCTCTGCGGCGGCGCGAACCTCGCCGGCCGGCTGCTGACGGAGATCGACGAACTGATCATCAAGCGCTACCCGGTCGTCACCGGCGCCGGCATCCCGCTCTTCGACGCGCCGTTCCTCCCGACGGGGTTCACGCTGACCGACTCCCGCGTCTTCAACACCGGCGCGACCATCACCACCTACGCAACCCACCAGAAGTGAGCACCCGCATGATGTTCCGTTCCACCACCGAGTCCGACCTCGACCGCGTCATCGCCGTGACGGTCGACGAACCCGTCGGCTGGATCCCCGCCGACCGCTACCTCGAAGAACTGCAGGAGGGCATGTACCGGCCCGAGTGGACCTGGATCGCCGAGGACGGCGGCCGGATCGTGGCCCGCGCCCTCTGGTGGGGCCAGGCGTCCAGCGAACACCCGGTCGCGCTGGACTGCCTGCACGTCGACCCGTCGGTCGCCGACCGCGCGGCGGTCGCCGCCGAGCTGCTCACCGCGGGCCTGCGGGCCTTCGCCGAGCGGGGCGCGACCAAGCTCCCGCTGTACAACGTGACGCTGCCCAACGGCTGGCGCGAGGACCCGGCCGTCGTCGACGCGCTGACCTGGCGGCAGGACGCCGCGCTGGCGGCCGGGCTCACCGACCAGGTGGAGCGGCTGCGCCTGGAGTGGACCCCCGACGCCGGGCTGCCGGCCGCCGGCGGGCGCCTCACCTTCACCGAGGGCACCGACGAGGAGTTCCTCGACGTCTTCCGCCGGATCGCGGTGGGCAGCCTGGACGGCGAGACCCGCCGGAACGTGGCGGCCATGGGCGTCGAGGAGGCCGCCCGCGAGGAGGTGGACTTCTACCTCGGCTGCCCGGGCGAGCGCTCGTGGTGGCGCCTGGCCCGCACGCCGGACGGGCGGGTCGCCGGGCTGGCCCTGCCGTCCGCGACGCCGTACAACCGCAACGTCGGCTACCTCGGTGTCGTCCCCGAGCTGCGCGGCCAGGGGTTCGTCGACGAGATCCTGGCCGAGATCACCCGGGTCCAGGTGGAGGCGGGCGCCGAGCTGATCACGGCCACCACGGACACCGACAACGCCCCGATGGCCGCCGCCTTCGCCCGGGCCGGCTACCGGACCGCCCAGACCCGGATGATCTACTCGGTGCCGGAGGCCGCCGACGCGGCGCGGGCGCCCGAGGCCCCGGGCCCGGCACAGGCGCAGGCGCAGGACTCATGAAGCCAGCAGGGTGGCGAGTTCGCTGCGGGAGCTGACGCCCAGTTTGGGGAACGCGCGGTAGAGGTGGTGCCCGACCGTACGGGGGCTCAGGAAGAGCTGCGTGGCGATCTCCCGGTTGCTCGCACCGGACGCCGCCAGCCGCACGACCTCGCGTTCCTGCGGGCTCAGCAGACTGATCGGGCCGTCGTGGAGAACGGTCAGCCCGGTCTCCCCGCCCGCCGCACCCAGCTCCGCCCGGGCGCGCCCGGCCCAGGGCTCGGCGCCGAGCCGCTCGAACACCTCCAGCGCTGCGCGCAGGTGGTCCCGGGCGTCGATCCGGCGCCGCAGGCGGCGCAGCCACTCCCCGTAGAGGAGCGCGGTGCGGGCCCGGTCGTACGCGCTGCCGCCCTCGTGCAGGGCCAGCGCCGCGACGAAGTGCTCCTCGGCCGCACTGTCGGGGCCGGTCAGTGCCCGGCAGCGGTGGGCCAGGGCCGAGAGGGCGGGCCGCCTCAGGGCGGCGGCCCACTCCCCGAGCAGCCGGGCCGGCTCCACCGCCCGCTCCGGACGGCCGGCGCGCCCCGCCGCCTCGACGAGGTCCGGCAGCAGCGGCAGGCAGAGCAGCGGGTGGGCCGCCGCGTGCCGCGCCGACTCCAGCGCCTCCAGCGCCGACTCCGCCCGGCCGAGACCGAGTTCGAGCAGCCCCAGCGCCCACCGGGCGTCCCCGGTGGCCCGGCCCACTCCGCGCGGGAGCGTGTACTCCAGGGCCTCGCCGGCCAGGGCCCGGCCCTGTTCCTCCTGACCCCGCACCGCGGCCGGCATCGCCAGGGCGGCGCGCAGGTGGGCCGCCCGGTGGTCCAGGTCGTGGTCCTCGGCCAGCCGGAGGCCCTCGGCGGCGTGGGCGGACGCCTCGTCATGGCGGCCGAGCGCCAGCTCCGTCCGGGCGAGCAGGTGGAGCGTGGTGGGCAGCCAGCCGCCGACGCCCTGGTCGCGGCAGTGTGCGACCGCTCCCGCGGCCGCCTCCCGGGCGGCCGCGTGGTCGCCGGTCAGCTGGTGGTAGATCCCGGTCATCAGCCGGTCCATCACCCCGGTCGCCGGGTCGCCCTCGCCCTCACCGTCGACGCCTGCGCGCAGCCCGCCGAGCGCGTCGAGCGCGCCCGGGACGTCGCCGCCGAACAGCCGGGCCGGCACGGCCAGGAGCGGCAGGTCCGGGGCGCGGGCGGCGACCTCCTCGATCAGCTCGGCGTTCCCCGCGCAGTACGCGGCGTGGACGGCGTCGGCCAGCAGCGACGCCACCGTGTCCGGGGAGCCGGCGCCGGTGAGGTCCGCGCCGTCGAGCAGCAGCCGGGCCGCCGTCTCCGGGCTGCGATAGCCCAGCTCGACCACGGCCCGGGCGCGCGCGAGGCTCGCCGCCACCCCCGGGTCCGCCAGCGGCTGCGGCACCTGGTCGGCCAGCGCGGCGCACCGCTCGTCCTGCCCGCCGTCGGCGGCCCGCTGCGCGGCCCGGACCAGGCGGCGCGCCCGCAGGAGCGGGTCGGCGGTGAGCTGGGCGGCACGCTCGTAGGCGGCGGACGCCGACGCCATCGCCTGCCGGTTCCCGGCCCACTCGGCGACCCGCTCCAGCTCCTCGGCGACCGTCTCGTCCGGGCCCGTCGAGGCGGCGGCCAGGTGCCAGGCCCGCCGGTGTGCCTGGCCGGCGGCGCCGAGGGCCTGCGCCAGCGCCCGGTGCGCGGCGATGCGCCGGGCCAGTGGGGCGCCCTGGTAGGCGGCGTAGCGCACCAGCGGGTGCCGGAACCGCACCAGCACGCCGGACAGCAGGACGAACCCGGCGCGCTCCGCCGGTTCCAGGTCCTCGACCGTGGCGCCGAGCGACTGCGCCGCCCGCAGCACCGCGGTGAGGTCCCCGGTGTCGTCGGCGGCGGCCACCAGCAGCACCGCCTGGGTAGCCTCGGGCAGCCGCCGGATCTGCGCCAGGAAGCCGTCCCGGATCCGGCTCGGCAACCCCGCGGCGCTCTCGGGCAGGGCCAACGGGCCCATCCGCCCGGCGCGCTGGGCCGGGGTGAGCACGGCCGACAGTTCGATCAGGGCCAGCGGGTTGCCGCGCGCCTCCTCGATGACCCGGTCCGCGACGTACGGCGGCAAACCCGGCAGCAGCTCGGCGGCGGCCTCGCGGTCGAGCCCCTCGACGAGCAGCCCGGGCAGCCCCCTCACGGCCGCGCCGGGGGCGCCGTCGCGCACCGCGAAGAGCATCACGACGCCCTCCGCCCGCAGCCGGCGCGCGGCGAAGGTCAGCATGTCCACCGACGGCTGGTCGAGCCACTGCGCGTCGTCGACCAGGCAGAGCAGCGGGCCGCCGGCCGCGGCCTCCGACAGCATCGTGAGCACCGCGAGGCCGACGGTGAAGCGGTCGCGCACACCGTCGCCGCTCAGCCCGAAGACCGCCCGCATGGCCACGGCCTGCGGTTCCGGCAGGCCGTCGACGAGGTCCAGGACGGGCAGGAACAGCTGGTGGAGGCCGCCGAAGGCCAGCTCCATCTCCGACTCGATGCCCTCGACGCGCAGCACGCGCGCGCCCTCCGCCCGCTCGGCGGCGTGGTCGAGCAGCGCCGTCTTGCCGATCCCGGCCTCGCCGTGCAGCAGCAGGACGCCGCTCGTCCCCTGCCGGGCACCCGCGAGCAGCTGCTCGATCCGGTCCCGCTCCGCGTTCCGCCCCCGCACGATGTGCGCCCCTGTCCCCGTCGTCCGATCGCCCTGCCCGCGCCCGCCGAGGCGGAGCGACGGCGGCCGGCGGCCGCCGTCATGATCTTCCCACCAGGCATGTTCCGGTCGTCATCGCAGGTCGGAGCTGCGCCGCGGCGGCGGACGCGCTCCCGTCCGGCACGGCCGAGCGCTTCGGTCCCCTCAGGCCGGCGGGCGTGTTGCGCACCGTGAATCCCCTGTGAACGGCTCGCCAACCATCCCCCGGCGGCATTGACGGCCTTTCGGCGCGTCGCATACAAAACGATGCACAGAGGTGACGTCGCACAGAGGAGGATCGGTGCGGTTCGCGTTCGTCCTGCGACCTTGCCGGCCGGCCGTGGAACGGGGCGTGGGCCGGGACGGAGGGGCGGTTCCCCGGCCCGAGCGCGCCGGTCGACGGCGCCGCGCCGACGGGCGCGCCGACGGTGCTGTCCCCGCCGCACCGGGTCACCGACGGACCCGCCGCGCCAAGAGCCAGGTCCGCTCCGCCACGGGGCACCGGTGACAGCCCTGTCACACCGTCACCCGCGGCGCACCCGCCGCTCCGCACGGCCGGCGGGCGCCGCCACGCCCCGGCCCGAACCCCGCCCGCCCCTCCCCGGAGAGCACGCATGACCACACCCCCGCCGCCCTGCTGCACACCGTCGCGCGGCGCCGGCCCGACCCGGCTCCTCGACCTGCCGTCCGTACGGCCCGCCGGCCCGCCGGACGGCATGGTCCTGCTCCCCGGCGGGGACTTCCTCATGGGGACCGATGACGCCGAGGCCCGGCCCGGCGACGGCGAGGGCCCGATTCGCCCGGTCCGCCTGGACCCGTTCCTGATCGACGCCTGCGCGGTGACCAACGACCGGTTCGCCGCGTTCGTCGCGGACACCGGCTACCGCACCGACGCCGAACGCTTCGGCTGGTCCTACGTCTTCGCCGGCTTCCTGCCGGCCCGGCTGCGCAGCGGGACCACCCGGCCGCAGCAGACGCCGTGGTGGTGCGGGGTGCCCGGAGCCGCCTGGAACCGGCCCGAGGGCGACGGCAGCGACACGGCCGGCCGCGGCGACCACCCGGCCGTCCACGTCTCCTGGCACGATGCCGATGCCTACGCCACCTGGGCGGGCAAGCGCCTGCCGACCGAGGCGGAGTGGGAGTACGCCGCGCGCGGCGGCCTCGAACAGGCCCGCTACCCCTGGGGCGACGACCTCGATCCCGACGGCGAGTACCGCTGCAACATCTGGCGCGGCACCTTCCCCAGCCGGAACACCGCCGCCGACGGGTACCGGGGCACCGCGCCCGTCGACGCCTTCCCGCCGAACGGCTTCGGCCTGCACAACATGTCCGGCAACGTCTGGGAGTGGTGCGCCGACTGGTGGACCACCGACCACGACCCCGGCCGCCCGTCGGCCAACCCCGCGGGCCCCGCCACCGGCAGCGCCAAGGTCATCCGCGGCGGCTCGCACATGTGCCACAAGTCCTACTGCAACCGCTACCGCGTGGCCGCGCGCAGCTCCAACACCCCCGACAGCTCCAGCGGCCACGCGGGCTTCCGCTGCGCGCGCGACGCGCCACCGGTCCGGCCCCGCTGACCGGCGGCGCCGGCGGGACGCGACACCCCCGGTGAGGTCGCCGGGGCCGGACCCGGCGACCTCACCGGCGCTGCCCGGTGGGTCGTCCCGCTCAGCCGCGAAGCCAGGGAATCTCGTCGGCGGCGTACCGGTAGGCCCGGAAGACGGCGTTCTGTGCGCCGCGGGAGGACTCCAGGCCGACGCCCCGGCCGAAGGCCCCGAACTCGGGGACCACGAACTCCCACACCACGTCGCCGTCGGGGGTGACCTCGAACAGCCGCCCGAACGAGCCCTCGGCGATGAAGGTGTTGCCGTTGGGCAGCCGCTGGGCGCTGGACATGTAGGGGCTGTAGAAGTTCTGCGGCGGATTGTCCTCGTAGCTCCAGACCGTCCGACCGTCCGACGGGTCGATCTCGACGACCCGCGAGTAGGGCACCGAGGTGGTGTCCCGGTAGGTGCCGTTGTCGAAGACCAGGATGTTCCCGTCGGCGAGTTCGTGCGGGTAGTGCTGCTGGGCGAGCACGTCGGGGCCGATCCGCCAGCGCACCGAGCCGTCCGTCCGGTCGACCGCCACGGCGGTGGAGGCACTGCGGAAGCCCACCACGACGCCGCCGTCACGCAGTTCGTTGACGGTGTTGGCCATCGGCCAGTGCTCACGGGCGAAGTGCGGGTTGAGCGGGGTCCGTTCGGGGTCGAGGTGGTCGATCGCGGCCCAGCGCCACACCACCTCGCCGTCCCAGGTCACCTCGTACACGACGTCGCCGTGGATGACGCCGCCGGGCGCCTCGGAGCCGGGGATGCCGCCGCGGATCCGGGCCGCGTCGGCGGCGGTGAGCGGTTCGACGCCGAGCACCAGCAGGTTCCCGTTGCGCAGCACGGAGGCGTCGTGGTGGTGGAAGGGGTGGCGGAGCTCGCGCAGCACCGTGCCGTCGGGGGCGACCTCCTGGAGGATGCCACCGTGGTAGACGTCCCAGATCGGGAAGAGGCTCGGACCGGTGGTGTCCTTCCCCTGGTAGAAGAGGTTGCCGCCCGGGAGCAGCCGCGCGTGCCGGCCGGGCGGGTGCGGCAGCCGCCAGGTGTGGACGGGGTTGCCCTCGATGTCGACGAGGTGGACGTCGCCGGGGCCGGCGATCGGGGTGTAGAGGGTGTAGCCGCCCCAGCTGCGCGCGGGGTCGTGGGCGCGCAGGCCGAGGCCGCGCCGGCGGAGGGTGTTCTGGTCGACGGTCACGGTGATCGTGGAACTCCTGTGTCGTGCGGGTTCGTGCGGGCGGGTTCGTGCGGGTGGGTTCGTGCGGGCCGGGAGGGTCCGACGGGGTTCAGAAGGCCGCCGTGGCGGCCGGGTCGGCGGCGGCGAGCGGGCCGGTGTGCAGCCGGGCCAGCAGGGCGGCCCGGTCGGCGGGGCCGGGGAGGCCCTGGGCCGCCTTCGCCCAGGCCGCCTCGTCCTGGAGCTGCTGGAGCAGCTCGGCCGAGAGCGTCGGCCGGTACTCGTAGGCGGGCTGGAAGGCGTCGACGTACCCGCTCTGCAGGGTGCCGTTGGACCGGGCGAGCACGGCGCGCCGGGCGGCGGCCGGGTCCGCGGTCAGCTCGCCCTGGGCGCGCACCAGGGCGCGCAGGACGGCGGTGGTGGCGGGGTCGGTCGCGGTGGGGCCGGCGACCAGCAGGGTGCGGGCGGTGTACCCGGTGAAGCGCAGTTCGGCGTAGCGCTCGCCGAGGGCGGTCCGGGTGGCGTCGTAGAAGCTGGGGAAGGTCGCGCCGGCGTCGATGTCGCCGCGGGCGAGGGCGGCGGGGATCTGGTTGGGAGCGAGGTTGACGACCTGGACGTCGGCGGCGGTGAGCCCGGCCGAGGCGAGCATCCGGGCGACGGCGTACTCGACGTTGGTGCCCTGGGGCAGCCCGATCCGGCGGCCCCTCAGCCGGTCGAAGCCGGTGAGGGCGCGGTCGGTGCGGGTGAGCAGCCGCCAGTCGGCGAACCGGGACAGGTCGGCGACGATGCGCAGGTCGCGGCCGGTGAGGGCGGCGGTGACGGCGGGCAGGTCGCCGACGACGCCGAGCTGTGCCTGGCCGCCGAGGACGGCGTTGAGCGCGTCCCGGCCGGTGCCGAAGGACTGCAGGTCGGCCCGGACGTGTTCGGCGGACCAGAGCCCGCGCTCCTGGGCCAGGTAGACGGGCGCGCCGCCGAGGTAGTCGCTGCCGGCGATGGTGACGGACGGGCCCTCGGCCTCGGCCGGGGAGTCGGTGCGGGAGCAGGCGGTGGCGGCGGTGAGCAGGACGGCCAGGAGCAGGGCCGCGACCGCGCGGAGTCTGGGCATGGGTGGGTTCCTCGTGGTGTGGGAGGGGCGGGTCAGCCGTGGCCGAGCCGGCCGGCGAGCAGGGCACGCAGGGCGGGGTCGGGCCGGCCGGCCGGGAGGGGGTGGTCGGCGAGCACCCGGCCGGGTCTGCCGCCGAGCACGACGACGCGTTCGGCGAGGGCGAGCGCCTCGTCCAGGTCGTGGGTGACGAAGAGGACGGTGGTTCCGGTGCGCTGCCAGAGCCGGGTGAGCAGGGCCTGCATGCGGGCCCTGGTGAGGGCGTCCAGGGCGCCGAACGGCTCGTCCATGAGCAGGACTTCGGGTTCGGCGGCGAGCGCGCGGGCCAGCGCGACGCGCTGCTGCATGCCGCCGGAGAGCTGGGCCGGGTACTTCTCCGCGCCGTCCGCGAGGTCGACCTCGGCCAGTGCGGCCAGCGCGCGCCGGCGGCGTTCCGCACGCGGCAGGCCGAGCCGCTTGAGGGCGAACTCGACGTTCCCCCGGGCGGTGAGCCACGGGAAGAGCGCGTAGTGCTGGAAGACCACGCCCCGGTCGGGACCGGGGCCGGTGACCGGCCGGGCACCGACGAGCACCCGGCCGGCGGTGGGGCGGACGAACCCCGCGACGGTGTTGAGGACGGTCGACTTGCCGCAGCCGCTCGGGCCGAGCAGCGCGGTGAACGAGCCTGCGGTGAAGTCGAGGTCGGTGGGGGCGAGGACGGGGACGCTGCGGCGGCGCGGGCCGTAGCCGACGGCGAGGCCGTCCAGCCGGATGTCCTGGCTCATGACGCGCTCCAGTGGACGACGCGACGGCCGAGCGCGGCCAGGGCGAGGTCGACCGTCACGCCGAGCAGCCCCAGCACCAGCAGCCCGGCGAACATCCGGTCGGTCCGCAGGAACTGCCCGTCCACCTGCAGCCGGTACGCCAACCCGCTCTGCGCACCGCCGAGTTCGGCGGCGACCAGGGCGAGCAGGGCCACCGAGGCCCCGTAGCGCAGCGCGGCCAGCAGTGCAGGCGCCGCGGCCGGGAGCAGCACCTCGGCGAACCGGCGGTGCAGCGGCGCCCCGAGGGAGCGGGCGGCCCGCAGGTGGGTCGCGGGCACCCGGGACACCCCGTCGTGGACGTAGAGCCAGACCGCGAGCAGGACAGCGTAGGCGATCAGCAGGCGCTTGGCGGTCTCGCCGATGCCGAACCACGCCGTGGCCAGCGGCACCAGGGCGATCGCGGGGATCGGGCGGAGGAAGGAGACCAGCGGGGTGACGGCGGCGGACAGCCGCGGCAGGTAGCCGGTGGCGAAACCGAGCGCGCAGCCCAGCGCCGCCCCGAGGGCGAAGCCCTGCCCGGCCCGGCCGAGGCTGGCGGCGAGATCATCGACGAGGGCCCCGGTGCGGGCGCTCTCCTCCAGGGCGCGCCAGGTGGCGGCGGGGGTGGGCAGCAGGCCGGGTGCCACCGCGCCGGAGGCCGCGAGAGCGGTCCAGCCGGCGGCCACGGCCGCGGCGGCGGCGAGCGGCGGGAGGAGCCGGGCCAGGGCCCGCGGGGGCGGGGATTCGGTGGGGTGCACGCGGTCGTCTCCTCGGGGCCGCCGGGCGTCCGCCCGGGCCGATATAAGTGACATCAATAATTGACCACACTTATAGACGGCGTGTTGCAGCCGTGCGAAACGTTTCTGCCGTCACGGTCGGCCCCGGGCCGATGGGGTACGTTCACCAGCGTGTCCCGACTCGAACCCTCCCCCGAGGCGCTCGCCGTCGGCCGGCTCGTTCGCAGCCGCCGCAAGGAGCGCGGTGTGCCGATGGCCGAGCTCGCCGCGCGCTCCGGCCTCTCCCAGCCCTTCCTCAGCCAGCTGGAACGCGGGCTGACCGCCCCCAGCCTCAGCTCGATCTACCGGATCGCCGAGGCCCTGGACGTCCCGCCCGGCGCCTTCCTGCGCCCGCCGGCCCGCCCGGGCACCGTCAGCCACGAGAGCGACCCGCAGGTGATCCGGGTCAGCGAGGGCGCGGGCCAGATCGCCCGGGTGCTCATCCCCGGCGGGCGCAGCAGTCTGATGGAGGCCTACGAGCACCACTTCGAGCCCGGCCGGGGAGAGCGCGGCATGTTCGAGCACCCCGGCGAGGACTTCCTCTACGTGCTGGAGGGCGAGGTCGTGCTGGAGATCGAGGGCGAGGAACCGCTCACGCTGCGCGCCGGCCAGAGCGCCCACCACCGCGGCGACGTGCCCCACCGCTGCCGCCTGACCGGCGACACCCCCGCCCGCACCCTCCTCGTCATCGCCACGCCCTGAGAGGGGCGCGCCCGCCCGCCCCCCACGCCGACGGCCCGTGCTCCGCTGCCCGGTGGGCGGCGGAGCACGGGCCGTCGGTGCGGCGCCGCCGGGATCAGAAGGTGAGGTTCCAGGCGTCGATCGTGCCGGTGTCACCGGAGGCGCCGTCCTTGACGCGGAGCTTCCAGGTGCCGTTGGCCGCGCTCGCGGCGGCGTTCACGGTGTAGGTCTTGGCGACGTTGTCGGCGCTGTCGCCGTCCGCGAAGTCCTCCAGCAGGTAGACCGTGCCGTTGGGGGCGACCAGGGAGATCACCAGGTCACCGCGGTAGGTGTGCTTGATGTCCACGCCGACCTTCAGGGTGGCGGGGGCGTTGCCGGTGACGCCGGTGACGGCGATCGGGCTCTCCACGGTGGCGTTGTCGGCGATCGCCGCGTCGGTCAGGTTCTCGAAGTACTTGCCGGTCGGCGGCGTGGTGGTGCCGCCGACCGCCTTCAGCGCGTCGACCTGGCCCTCGCCGAAGAAGGCGTTGTTCGCGGTGGTGCCGGTGCAGCGGCTGTCCGAGCCGGGGCAGGCCACGTCGCCCGCCTGGGCGGCCAGGCGGGCCCGGAGGCCGGCCGGGGTGAGCGTCGGGTCGGCGCTCACGAGCAGCGCGGCCACGCCGGTGACGTGCGGGGAGGCCATCGACGTACCGCTCTTGGTGCCGTACTTGCCGCCGGGCAGGGTCGAGTAGACGCCGTTGGCGCCGTCGCCGCCGGGCGCCGCGACGTCGATGACGCCCTTGCCGAAGTTGGAGTAGGAGGCCTTGACGCTGCCGCTGCCCATGGCGGCGACCGTCACCACGCCGGGCAGCTCGGTCGGGATGTCCAGGCAGGCGTTGCTGATGGTCCGGGTGACCGGCGTCGAGTCGTTCGGGCTCTCCGAGTCGGTCGTCTTGTTCGCCAGGTCGTAGTTGGAGTTGCCGGCCGCGGCGACCTGCAGCGAGCCCTTGCCCTCGGCGTACTCCTGGGCGCGCTTGACGCCCTCGATGATGGCCGCCTGGTCGGCGTTGTCCGGGCAGTTGAACTGCCACGGGTCGGTGTAGTAGCTGTTGTTGGTCACCTTGAAGCCGTGGTCGCCGGCCCAGACGAAGCCGCAGACGGTGTTCTCGGCGTAGAAGAGGGTGCTGGTCGGCTCGGCTATCCGGACCGAGGCGATCTTCACGCCCGGGGCCACGCCGATGACGCCCTTGCCGTTCTTGGCCGCCGCTATGGTGCCCGCCACGTGGGTGCCGTGGGTGTCGACGTCCCGCCAGGCGCCGGTGCGGGTGTCGGCCTTCCCGTAGGCGCAGGAGGCCGAGTCGGCCGCGTCGAAGTTCGGGGCGAGGTCCTGGTGCTGGTCGTCCACGCCGGTGTCGAGGACGCCGACCTTGACGGTCGGCGAGCCGGTGGTGACGGCCCAGGCCTGGTCGGCCTTGATCTGGGTCATGTCCCAGCGGTTCGACTCGGTGAGGGTGGTGGCCGCCTGGGTGGGGCTGGCGGGCAGCGCCGGGTTGTACGCGTCGGCCGGCACGTCGGAGGTGCGGGTCGCCCCGACCTGCTGGATCCCGGCGACCCCGCGCAGGGCGGCCGCGAAGCCGGCCGAGGTGGAGTGGGCGACGATCACGCCGATCGCGTCGTAGCTCGCGAAGACCGTGCCGCCGTTGGCGGCGACGGCGCTCTTGGCGGCGGCGGTGTCGGCGGGCGCGCTGATCACCATGTAGGAGCGCGTCCCGGCCGCCCAACCGGCGGCGGCCTGCGGGGCGGTGGCGGCGGCAGGTGCCGCGGCGGCGACCGGCACGCCGGCGGCGGTGGGCGCCTCGGCGGCCGTGGGGGCGCCGGCCGCGAGGGGGGCGGCGGTGGCCGTCACGGCCGGGACGGCCAGCGCCATGGCCGAGAGAACGGCGAACGCGGCGGCCGGGCGACCGAGCCGCCGGGATATCAGGGGTGACACGTAGGTCCTCCGATCGGCCCGTGCGTGAGGGGTTCGCACGGAGTTTGAACGCAACATGCCAGATCAGTGAGCACTTGGGGAAGGCTTTACGCATGACGGCTTGTCACAACCGTGTCAACTTTTGATGTCGCACCGCCGGCGCCGGCGCCCGGCCCGTCGGCCGCCCGCCCCCGGGGCCGCCGCACCCTCGCCCGTCCGGGTGACCGTCGGCGCCGCCGGCCCCCGGTCGTTCGTGCACGGGACTACGGTGCTGGGCGACCCGCTGGCCCGTACCCCGGAGGACACCCGTGGCGATCCCCGCCCTGGACCACTCGACGACCCGCTACTCCCTCCCGCACGCCTACTGGATGGCACAGGCCGCCGGACTGGCCACGCGCGACCCGGACGCCGTCGAGGCGCAGGCCCGCGCCTGGGGCTTCGACGAAGTCCGGCACTTCGAGTCGACGCACCGGATGCCGTTCCCGATCGAGGACACCCAGGCCTACGTCATGGCGAGCGACCGCATGATCGTCACCGGCTTCCGGGGCACCGAGGTCCTGAAGATCTACGACTGGCTCACCGACGTCACCACCCCGCCCGTCCCCGGGCCGGCGAACAAGGGCTTCGTCCACTACGGCTTCCACCAGGCCCTGCAGTCCGTCTACCCCGGCATCCGCGACACCGTCCAGGAGCTGCGCACCGACGGCCAGAGCGTCTGGTTCACCGGCCACAGCCTCGGCGGCGCCCTCGCGATGCTGGCCGGCGCCCGCTGGTACTTCGAGGAGCCGCGCCTGCTGCCCGACGGCGTCTACACCTTCGGCCAGCCCCGCACCTGCGAACGGCTGCTCGCCGGCGCCCACAACGCGGCCTTCGGGAACCGCTGCTACCGCTTCGTCAACAACAACGACATCGTCCCGCAGCTCCCGCCCGAGCCGGCCTTCACCCACGTCGAGGCCCTCCGCCACTTCGACGCGGACGGCAGGCTCCACGAGGCGATGCCGCTCCTCGCCGGCCTGAAGGACCGGGCCAAGGGCGTGCGCGCCGACCTGTTCGCCCCCGAGACGGACGGCATCAAGGACCACCACCTGCCGAACTACCTCGCCGCGTTCGAGAAGAACCTCGCCAAGGCGGTCTGACCACCGCGCGGCCCGGGGGCGGGCGGGACGCCGCCCGCCCGCCCGATCACCCCCGAAGCCGCGCGGACACCACCCCGAGCACCGCGTCCCGCTGCTCGGTCAGGTAGAAGTGGCCGCCGGGGAAGACCTTCAGCTCGAAGGCGCCGGTGGTGTGGCGGGCCCAGCCGCCGACCTCCTCCAGGGTGGCGCGCGGATCCGCGTCCCCGGTCAGCGCGGTGATCGGCTGCGGCACCACGGCACCCGGCGCGCACCGGTACGTCTCGATCGCGGTGTAGTCGCTGCGCAGGGCCGGCAGGATGACCGCGCGCAGCTCCGGGTCGGCCAGGACCCGGTCGTCGGTGCCGCCGAGCCCGGACACCTCGGCGAGCAGTTCGTCGTCGGAGAGCCGGTGGAAGGCCGAATCCCGGGGCAGCGAGGGCGCGCGGCCGCCCGAGAGGAACAGGTGCTCCGGCCCGGCCTGGCCGTCGCGGTCGAAGCGGCGGGCCACCTCGAAGGCGACGGACGCGCCCATGCTGTGGCCGAAGAAGGTCAGCGGCCGGTCGGCCCAGGGCAGCAGCGCCTCGTACACCCGGTCGGCGAGGGCGTCGACCGAGTCGATCCCGGTCTCGCCGAAGCGGTTCTGCCGGCCGGGGTACTGGACGGCGAGCACATCGGCGTACGGCGCCAGGGCGGCGGCGTAGTCGATGAAGAAGCTCGCCGCCCCGCCCGCGTGCGGAAAGCAGACGACCCGGGCGGGCGCCGTGTCGACGGGGTGGAAGCGCCGGAACCACGGGCTCTCGGTGGCGGTACTGCGGGACATGCGGGACGACCTCCCTGAAAACGGATCAGCTGCTGCTCTGCCTCCCCAGTCTCCCCTGCCGCCCCACCGGGCACCACGACCACCTGGCACCACGGCCCGCCGGGCGCGACGGCCCGCCGGGGCACCACGGCTCCCGGGAGCCGCCCCGGGCGCTCCCCTACCGGCCGGGCCCGGCCGGGCCGAAGCGGACGGCGGCGGCGCGCTCCCGGGACACCCGGTCGAGCAGCAGCACCGAGGCGGCCTCCGGCGTGGGCGTCGGGGCCGCGCCGCGGGCATGCCGGGTGAACCCCGCGAGCAGGCGGTCCAGGCCGCGGCGGTGGCGCGCGAAGGCCCGGCGCGGGGCCCAGCGGCCGCGCTCCCGCTGACCGGCGAGGGCGGTGGCGGCGCCGACGTCCAGCAGGACGAGGTGCAGTTCGCGCCCCTGGCGGGCGGCCTCGCCGGACAGCCAGCGGCGCATCCAGGCCCGGCTGCCGCAGTCGTGCACCAGCAGCGGACCGCCCCGGCGGACGGAGGCGCGCAGCAGGCGGAAGTGCTCCAGCCGGGCCCACGGCCGGTAGACCGCGTACGGCAGGGCGGCCGGCATCACGGCCGCGCAGGCCTCGTGGACGGCCCGGGGGTCGACGGTGGCGGCCGCCCGGGGCCGGTCCGACCAGCGGCGCAGCAGGGTGCTCTTGCCGCTGCCGGGGAGTCCGGAGACCACCACGACGGCGCCCGGCGGGTAGCGGACGGTGAAGGCCTCCCCGGCCGCGCCCCGGAGGTCGACCAGGCCTCGCGGTTCCATCGCTGTCCGTGCCCCCTGCCGTACTGCGGTCGGCCCGCCCGGCGTGGTCGGCTGGTCCATGGTGCTCACTCATCCCCGTCGGTACTCGACCTGGAACGATAACAACACCGACCGCCTCCCGAACCCCGCGGTGCCGCCCCCGCCCCTCCCCGGGCCCGGCCGTCGAACCGCGGCGTGATGTGATGGCCTGTCAGATTCGACGACCGCATCGGCAGGGACGAGCATGACGGGGACGCGGACAGCGGGGACGCGGGCGGCGGGGCCGGGAGCCGACCTCCCGGTGGCGACGCACACCGGGCTGGTGCTGGACGGGCTGGCCCGCGATCCGGAGCGGGTGGCCCTGCGGCACGGGGAGGCGTCGCTGACGGCGCGGGAGTGCCTGGAGGGCGTGTACCGGTTCGCACGCGCCCTGGCCGCCGCCGGCCTCGGGCGCGGCGACGGCGTCACCGTCCTGGCCGGGAGCCGCCCGGAGACGGTGCTGGTGCGCCTGGCCGCGAACCTGATCGGCTGCCGGGTGGCGATGCTGTACACCGACCGGCCGGTGGCGGACCAGATCGCGATGGCCGACGAGGCGCAGACCGCCGCGTTCGTCTTCGACCCGGACCGGTTCGGCGCGGCGGCCCGCGAGATCGCCGGGGCACTGCCCGCCGCAGTGGTGCTGGCCCTCGGCCCGACCCCGCTCGGGGCGGACCTCACCGCGCTGGCCGCTTCGTTCCCGTCCACCCCGCTGGCACCCCGCTGGCAGCCGGAGGACGTGATGGCCATCCGGTTCACCGGCGGCTCGACCGGTCGGCCGAAGGGGGTGCTGCGCCGCTTCGCCCGGCCGCCGCGGCCGGACCTGGTGGCCGCGTCCACCTTCCTGCTCTGCACGGCGCTCTGCCACGGCGGCGGCACCACGGCCGACCTGGCGCTCGCGGCCGGCGGCACCGTGGTGCTCCAGGACGGCTTCGAGGCCGGGGCGGTGCTGGCGGCCGTGGAGCGGTACCGGGTGTCCCGGGCGTACCTGCCGCCGCACCTGCTCTACCGGGTGCTCGACCACCCCGCGCTGGCCCGGACCGACACCGGCAGCCTGCGCCGGGTCACGTACACCGGCTGCCCCGCGTCCCCGGAGCGGCTGGCGGAGGCGACGCGCCGGCTCGGACGGGTCCTGCACCAGACGTACAGCCTGACGGAGTGCGGGCCGGTCACCCGGCTGACACCGGACGAGCACCTCGATCCGAAGCTGCTCACCACGGCCGGCCGGCCGTTCCCCGACACCGAGGTGCGGATCCTGGACGAGGACGGCGCACCCCTGCCGCCCGGCCGGACCGGGGAGATCTGCGTGCGGACACCGACGGCGATGTCCGGCTACTGGCGCGACCCGGAGCTGACGGCCCGGGTGCTGCGGGACGGCTGGCTGCACACCGGGGACCTGGGCAGCCTGGACGCGGCCGGGTACCTCACGGTGACCGGCCGGCGCGGGCCGATGGCCATCGTGGACGCGCACAACGTCTTCCCGCGCGATGTCGAGCGGCCGCTGCTGGCGCACCCCGCGGTACGGGAGGCGGTGATGTTCGCGACCGCCGGACCGGACCGGCTGGAGCGGGTGCACGCCGCGGTCGCCGCGCGGCCCGGCAGCGGGGTGACGGCCCAGCAGCTGCACCGCTGGGTGCGCGAGCGCAGCGGCCCGCTCTGCGATCCGTCGACGATCCTGGTACTGCCGGACCTCCCGCTGAGCGAGACCGGGAAGCCGGACCTCGCCGCCCTGCGGGCGCTGCTGCCGCAGGCGAGGACGGAGGGGTCGTAGGCGGCCGACCCGGCCGACGGGGGCGGGCGGGGCGGGCCGACGCCCGACCGAGGGCCCCCGCCGGGGCAGCGCGCGGGAGCGCCGGGGGCGCACGTCCAGAAATGGCGCGCGCTACGGATGCCTCGACCGCCCGCGCGTGCTCCCACCCCAGCGGCGGGCGCACGACAGAACCGCCCGTGGACGCTCGACCGTACGGGGCATCCTGCCGATACTCCCGGCACCACTCCCGTCGCACGCCCTCCGGAGGCTCCTGCCGTGACCTGGCTCCGCGTCCTGACCGCATTCGGCATCCTCGCCGTGGCCGCCAGCGCCCTGCTCGTCTTCGCCCTCTGCACCGCCGCCGCCCGGGGCGACCGCGGCAACCGCGACGAACCGCCGCGGGACCTGCGCGACGAGGCCGAGCGCAGTGGGCTGATCCGACGCATGGGCGGCGATCGCTGAGCACGGCTCAGAAATCCCAAAGCCCTTGCGGGGAAAGGCCGGTGGCGGGACCCTCACGTGACGGGCGCGCGGGGCGCCGCGGCAGGGGGGCCGGCGGATGTGGCTTGACACGTACTTCTGGATCGCGGCCGGGCTGACGCTGGCGGCCTGGCTCACCGGCCTCGTGGGCGCGATCGCGAGGGACCACGCCGTCGAACGGGGGGGCATGCTGCGCCGGGAGCTGTCGCTGCTGGACGTGGCCTTCCTGGCCGGCGGCCCGGGCCGGGTGGTGGACACCGTCCTGGTCGGGATGGAGCACGAGGGGCGGCTGGTGATCTCCCGGACGGGCCAGGTCACCATCACCGCCACCAAGACCGCCACCAAGGCCGCGACCGACGGCGACACCGACGGCGACACCTCGGCGGCCGCCCCGGTCGAGCAGGCGCTGATCGACGCCACCGGTCCGCTGCGGCGTGCCGAGTTGGCCGCGCTGCGGGCGGAGGTCGCCCGGAGCGCCGCCGTCCAGGGCATCGGCGACCGGCTGGAGGAGGACCGCCTGCTGATCAGCCGCTCGCTGCGACGCCGCTACGCCCGGAGCCGGCAGGTCCTGCTGGCCGCACCGCTGGCCCCCGTCCTGGTGGCGGCCGTCGCCGGCGCGATCGCCCTGGCCGACGACTCCGCGCCCCGGCCGCACTGGTGGGCGCTGCTGATCGTGGTCGCGGCCGCTGCGCTCATGACGCTGATCGTCCGGCTGGTCGGGCCCGGGCGCGACCGGGTGCCGCGCTGGGTGCGCCGCGAGCTCCGCCGGATCGGCGCCTCGACGAGCCGCTCGACGGAGAGCCAACGGGCCCACCTCGCCCCGCAGGTACTGCTGGCGACGGGCCTCACCGTCCTCGGCGCGGTGGCGGTCAACGGCCTGCTGTCGGTGGAGGATCCGGCACTGCAGACGGCGCTGGCGACCGCCGCGGCCCAGGAGGAGGCCGTGAAGGCCCAGGTCGCGTCCGGCACCGGGTGGCAGTCCGGCGACGGCGGCGCCGGGGTCGGCGGGTGGTGCGGTGCGACCGGCGGCGACGCGGGTTCGGGCCACGGGTGCGGGGCGTCCGCCTGCGGCGGCTCGGGGTGCGGCGGGTCCTCCGGTTGCGGGGGCGGGTCGGGCTGCGGAGGCGGGTGCGGGGGCTGCGGCGGGTGCGGAGGCGGCCTCTGACCCCGGGAGAACGGGGCTGCGGCGACCGGACGGCGGCGACCGGGCCGCGATGACGGGGCAGCGGTGACGGGCGGGCCGGCGAGGGCGGCGGAGCGCCCGCCCGCGGGCACGGTATCGACGCCAGGACACGAGGTGTCCTAAAGTGAACGACGTGTCCACGCCCGCCTCGCCCGGCGGGCGGCACGGCGGCGCGGCCTGCCCAACGGCCGTGCCACGCCCGGGCGTTCCCGAACGAAGGAGAAAGCACGGCCATGGCAGAGACCCTCACCGCCGCCAAGGCGGAGCTGGTGGACCTCGCCCACCGCAGAATGCGGACCGCCATCCCCGACAACGACTGGACCACCCGGCAGAAGCTCGCGCTCACCTGCCGGATCCTGTTCGAGGCCGGCCACGACTCCGGCCTGGCCGGCCAGATCACCGCCCGCGCCGAACGGCCCGGCACCTACTACACCCAGCGACTGGGGCTCGGCTTCGACGAGATCACCGAGTCCAACCTGCTGCTGGTGGACGAGGACCTCAACGTCCTGGCCGGCGAGGGCATGGCCAACCCCGCCAACCGCTTCCACAGTTGGGTCTACCGGGCCCGCCCGGACGTCGACTGCATCATCCACACCCACCCGCTGCACATCTCCGCGCTGTCGATGCTGGAGACGCCCCTGGTCGTCTCGCACATGGACCTCTGCCCGCTCTACGACGACTGCGCGTTCCTGGAGACGTGGCCCGGCATCCCGGTCGGCAACGAGGAGGGCGAGATCATCACGGCCGCGCTCGGCGACAAGCGCGCCCTGCTCCTCGCCCACCACGGGCAACTGGTCGCCACCGGCAGCGTCGAGGAGTCCTGCGTCCTCGCCGTGCTGTTCGAGCGGGCCGCCGAACTCCAGCTGCTGGCCTCGGCCGCCGGCCGGATCCAGGAGATCCCCGACCTGCTGGCCCGCGAGGCGCACGACTGGATCTCCACCCCCAAGCGCGGCCAGGCCTCCTTCGCCTACTACGCCCGCCGCGCCCTGCGGGCCGGCCACGGCGACGCGCTCGACGCCCTCACCCCGAACTGCCCGGAAGGCGGTGTCTGAGATGGCCGGTCCGACCCTGGAGGGGATCATCGCCTACCCGGTGACCCCGTTCTCCCCCGCCGACGGCGCCCTCGACACCGCGCGCCTCACCACCCTGATCGACCGGCTGGTCGACGCCGGCTGCCACGCCGTCGCACCGCTCGGCTCGACCGGGGAGAGCGCCTACCTCGACGACCAGGAGTGGTTCACCGCCGCCGAGGCCTCGGTGGCCGCGGTGGCCGGGCGGGTCCCCACCGTGGTGGGCATCGCCGACCTCACCACCCGCAAGGCCGTCCGCCGCGCCCGGTTCGCCGAACAGGTCGGCGCGGACGCGGTGATGGTCCTCCCGCTGTCGTACTGGAAGCTGGACGAGCGCGAGATCACCCGCCACTTCACCGAGGTCGCGGGCGCCGTCTCCGTCCCCGTGATGATCTACAACAACCCCGCCACCAGCGGCGTCGACCTCTCCCCCGAGCTGATGGTCTCGCTGGTCGAACGGGTCGAGAACATCACCATGGTGAAGGAGAGCAGCGGTGACGTGCAGCGGATGCACCGGCTCACCCAACTCACCGGTGGTGAGCTGCCGTTCTTCAACGGCAGCAACCCGCTGGCCCTGGAGGCCTTCGCCGCCGGCGCGGCCGGCTGGTGCACGGCCGCGCCGTGCCTGATACCCGGGGCGGTCCTGGAACTCCACCGGGCGGTGCAGGTCGGCGACCTGGACGCCGCCCGCCAGGCCTTCTACCGCCAGTTGCCCGTCCTGCAGTTCATCCTGCGCGGCGGCCTCCCCACCACCGTCAAGGCCGGCCTGGCCCTGCGCGGCCTGGACGTCGGGGAGCCGCGCCACCCGCTGCTGCCGTTGGACGACGAGCGCACGCGACGCCTCGCCGAGCTCCTCGCGACGGTGGACTGACCCACCGTCAGGGCAGGCTGGGCACCCGGTCCGCCGGGCCGGCCGGGTCGTCGTGGATCACCACGAGGATCGCGGCCGGCGCCGGGCCGGTACTGCGGCAGCGGTGCGGCAGCGCCGAGTTGAAGTAGACGCTGTCCCCCGGGCCGAGCTCGACCGTCCGCTCGGGGAACTCCAGCTCGACCGTCCCGGCGTGGACGAAGAAGAACTCCTCGCCCGCATGGGACTTGAAGGGCGAGTCACCCAGCTCGACCGGCGGGTACATCATGAACGGCACCATCTGCTTGCCGCTGAGGCCGGTCGCGATGCCCTCGTAGTGCGGGGCGCCGGGGCCGGCGCCCTCGGCCATCGGCGTCCGCTCGCCGGCCCGCACCACCGTGATCAGCTCCGGCTCCACGTCCTCCGAGAACAGCCGGCCGACGTCGACCTTCAGCGCGTGCGCCAGCTTGAGGGCGGTCGAGATGGAGGGGTCGCTGAGCCCCCGCTCCACCTTGGAGAGGTAGCTCTTGGTCACTCCGACCTGCGCCGCCAGCGCCTCCAGGCTCAGCCGGTTCTGCTGCCTCAGCACTCTCACTCGGCTGCTCATGCGGCACCTCTCGCCCCGGAACGTTCGGTTCAGTATCCCACCGCGCCCGGCCCCGGTGCCGGGGGGCCGGGCGCCCGGTCCGTCAGTGGCCGGCGATGTCGTCCGGGCGCACCGCGATGTGGTCCGCGCCGAGGTCCACGGCGACCCGGTGTTCCATGCCCAGCGCCTCCAGGAACTTGACCGGCAGCTGGACCCGGCCGGTGCGGTCGAGCATCACGTACTCACGCTCGTTCACCGACTCCTCGCCGTGCTCGTCCGTCACCGTCCTGCGCAGCACCTCGCTGCTGGTGCGGCCGTCGCGGATGGCGACGGTGCGGCGGACCTCGGCGGCGACCATGGGGTCGTGGGTGACGATGACGACGGTGGCGCCGAGCTCGCGGTTGACGGTGCGGAAGGCCTCGAAGATGCCGGCCGCGGTTTCGGAGTCGAGCTCGCCGGTGGGTTCGTCGGCGAGCAGGACGGGCGGGTTGTTCGCCATGCCGACGGCGATGGCGACGCGCTGCTGCTGGCCGCCGGAGAGTTCGGCGGGGCGGCGGTGGGCGAGGTCGCCCAGGTCCATCGCCTCCAGGAGCTCGGCGACCCGGGCCGCCTGCTGCTTGGACCGGGCGGCGCCGCCGGAGCGGCCGCGCAGCTGCATCGGCAGGGCGATGTTCTCGGCGGCCGTGAGGAAGGGCAGCAGATTGCGGGCGGTCTGCTGCCAGATGAACCCGACCACCTCGCGGCGGTAGCGCAGCCGCTCCCGGGCGGACATCTCCAGCAGGTCGCAGCCCGCCACCGTCGCCGTCCCGGCCGTCGGCACGTCCAGCCCCGCCAGAATCGTCAACAGCGTCGACTTGCCACTGCCCGAGGCACCCACCAGCGCCACCAGGTCGCCCTGACGGATCGTCAGCTCCAGGCCCTGGAGCGCCTGCACCTCCACGCCTTCGGCGCTGAAGATCCGCACCAACCGCTCGCACACGATCGCCGCGTCCGCCGCGTGCGCCCTCGGCGCCGCGGCCGCCAACGCCCGGTCCTGCAACTCCTGAAGAGTCGGAGCCTGGGCAACCGCCCGGCCCCCGAGGCCACTGTTCACCACTGATCTCCTGTCGCCGCTGCGCCTGGGTGCGCTCCTGGTCGCGGTTGCCGCGAGTTGATTCCCTTGCCGACCGCCCGGTCCGGTGCTCCGTCGCCGCCCGCCGGACCGGCTGCCCCGGTGCCGGAAGGCCGGACCGGCCGGATCGGTCGGACCGTGCTCACCGCTGTTCCCCCGCCCGCAGTTCGGTGCTGATCTGGCGTCGGCCGGAGATCAGCGCCTCGACGAGCACACCGGCCGTGACCAGCGCCGCCAGGCCGAGGACCTGGAGCAGGACCGGCAGCACGGCGGGTTTCAGGCCGGCCGGAACCGGGGCGCCGACCAGCGCGGACAGGTCGATCGCCGGACCGAGCAGGGCGACCGCGGCCAGCGCGACCACTCCCCCGCCGACCGCCGCGGCGAGCGTCTGCGGCAGGGTCTCGGCGACGATCAGCGCCAGGCCCTGCCGGGGCCGCAGCCCCATGGTGCGCAACCGCGCCAGCACGGCCACCCGTTCGGGCGCGGCCCGCAGCAGGGTCAGCAGGACGGCGAGCAGGGCGAACCCGGCCGCACCGATCACGGCGGCCCAGAACAGCCGGCCGGCCGAGTGCTGGAGCGGGTCGGTGGCGAGCTCGGCGGCCCGGGCGGCGCTGGTGCGGACCGCATACCCGAACGGTACCGCTTCGGGGTCGGTGTCCCCGGCGGCCCGGGCCGCCGGAGCGGACCCGGCAGGGGCGGGGGCAGGGGCGGCCGGCGTGGCCGTGGCGGCGGCCGGCGTTCCGGCCGCCGACGGCGCGGCGCCGTTCGCCGCCACCGGGTCCACACCGCCGATCTTCATGGGGTCCAGCTCGCGCACCAGCACCTTCAGCTGCCGCTCGTCGATGTCACCGGTGGCGAACCAGAGGTTGGCCTTCCCGAGTTCGGGGAAGCGCGCGGTCGCGGGGCCGGACGGGAGCACGACGAACCGTCGGGTCGTCTCCTCCAGCGCGGGCGTGCCGTCGACGGTGCCCGCCGACTTCGCGAGGAGTTCCCACCCGTTGGGCATCCGCAGGCGGTAGTTCCCGCCGGTGATCTTCTTCGCGAGTTCGGTGCTGAACAGGGCCGGTACGGGGGTGTCGGTCCCGCCGTCGTCGCCCGTGAGGACGGCCGGGTCGAACGCGCCGCGCCCGACGGTCCGGGACAGTTCGGCGTACGCCACCGGGTCGACGACCAGCACGCTGATCTGGGTGAGCCCGCTGTCGGCGCCGAGGAGGAACGCCTCGTTCTCCCACCAGACGCCGGTCGCCGTCCTCACCCCGGGCAGGGCTGCGGCGGCCGCGAGGAAGCCGGGCGGAAGGACGACACCGGCCGGTGTCCCGACCACCGCGTCACCACCGACCGCGCTCCGGGCGGCGTGCGCGCGGTCGCGGTCGACGGCGTCCAGCACGGTGGCTCCGAAGCCCGCCGTGGTCACCGCGAGCATCAGCGCGAGCAGCGGCAGCACGGACGGGCGCGGCCGGCCACCGGTCCCGCGAGCGGCCCGGGCCAGACCGAGGAACCCGACCACCCCCGTCCCCCGGCCGGCCACCCGGGCCAGCGCACCCACCAGCACCGGCTGGAGCCTCGCCAGCACCAGGCCGCCCGTCAGGGCGAGCAGCAGCGGAGCCGCGACCAGCATCGGGTCCAGCCCCTCCCCCGGCGGGACGACGCCCCGGCGCCGGACCTCCAGCACCGCCGCGACCGTGACGGCCAGGACCACCAGTTCGCCGACCAGCCGGCGCCGCCCACCCGAACCGGGGGGACGCGGAGCGGCCCACAGCGACGCCGCCCGGGTGGGAAAGCCCAGCAGCGCGAGCAGCAGGACGGCCAGGGCCGCCAGGACCGAGCCCGACCAGCGCGGCGTCGGCAACAGCCAGAGCGCCAGCGCCGTCGCCAGCACCCCGGCCGGCAGCACCGTCACCGCACCCTCGCCGAGCAGCCGCCGCAGCACTCCGCCCCGCGACCCGCCGCGGGCCTGGAGCAGCCGGAGTTCACCGGCACGGCGGTCCCCGGTCAGCCCCGCCGCCAGGCAGAGCACCACTGCGGCGACACCGGCCAGCCCGGCCGGACCGATCGCCGCCAACGGCGCGGCCGCGTCGTGCCGGGCGATGGCCTGCTGGAACAGCTGCGGCAGCTCCGAGCCGATCCGCAGGTCCTCGCGGCCGGTGACGACGGACAGGCGCGTGGCGGTGGGACCGGCGACGTAGGCGGAGATCTCCTCGCCGGTCCGGTCCAGCTGATCGGCGCGCAGGGCAGCGGTGTCGATCGGCAGCCGCCAGAAGTCGGTCGCGCCGCTTCCCCACGGGGCGATCAGGTCCGACGCCCCGGGCGAGACCACGCCGGCGGTGTGCCAGAACAGCTCCTTGAAGCCCTCCACACAGGCCCGCTCGGGGCACGGCAGGCTGTACCAGTAACGGTCGCCGGGGTCGTTGGCCGTGTAGAGGCCGACCACCTCGGCCTGGAACCGGCCGCCGGAGGGGGCGGGCCCACCGTCGATGACGTCGCCCACGTGGATGCGGATGGTGTCGGCGCCGTCCTTGCTGAGCGCGACCTCGACCGGCTTGGCGGCACCCTTGCCCGGCTCCGGCGAAGTGGGCCATCGGCCTTCCACCACGGTGGCGTGGTCGGTGATGCCGTGCAGGTGGAGCAGGTCGAGCACGGGCTTCGCCTCGCCGAGGGTGGCGAACCCGGGGTTCCACATCGTGCGCGGCTTGTTGCCGCGCGTTCCGTACACCGGGCCGCTCTCCGCGATCCGGAACGTCTCCCTCGGGTACGAGGTGAGCTTCTGCGCCACCTTGTCGAGGTCGGCCTCGCCGGCGCGGTGGTTCGAGGTGGCCAGCATGCTGGTCCAGGACGGGCCGCGATCGCGCAGGAACTCGCGCAGCGCGTCGTCCGTCCCCCGGTCGACGGCGCGCGGGAAGGCGGCGGCCAGGAAGACGGTGCCGAAGGCGAGTGCCGCCATGAGCGCGGCGGCCAGCGGAGCCGAGCGCAGCCTGGTCCGCACCCAGGGCGCGGGCCGGTGCCCGGCGCCCCGGTCGGCGCCGCCGGGGCCGGGGGTGCGGGTGGTGCCGGGCGTGCCGGAGCCGGCCGGGGTGGTCACATCTCCTCCACGTGCCGCAGCCGGGCGGCCACGTCTCGATGGCGGCGTCCGCTGAGGGAGGCCGACAGCAGGGCAACGGCGGTGATCGCGGCCGCGAGCAGGACGGCCCGGCCGAGCGGCAGGTCGACCAGGAGCTCGGGCACCGGCCGGCGGGCGGCCGGGGTGAGCACCACGAGCGGCACGATCAGCTGGACGATCAGGCCGCCCAGGGCCAGCCCGACGAGACTGCCGAGACCGACCAGGACGCCCTGCTCGGCAGCGACCGTCCAGCGCAGCCACCGCCGTGGCGTGCCCAGCGCGAGCAGCACGGTGAACTCCCCGGCCCGTTCGCGGGCGGAGGCCGCCGAGGCGGCGGCGAAGCCGATCGCGGCCAGGACGGTGCTGACCAGGGCGATCGCGGCGAGCGCGCTCTGCGGGGCGGCACTGAGCGGGTCGGCGAGCAGATCGGCCACCACCTCGTCGCGCAGCAGCAACTGCTGGCCGCCCGGTTCGGCGCGCAGCTTGGCGGCGGCCTCGGCGGGCACCCGGTCCCCCGGCCCGGTGGCGGGCAGCCACCACTCGGTGGCACCCGGCAGTTGGCGGCCCGCGACGGCGAGCAGCCGCCCGGTGGTGGCGAGGTCGACGACGATCGAAGTCTCCCCGGCCACGGGCAGGGACTCGACCGCGCCGGTGATCCTGACCTGCAGGGTGGCACCGGCGAACGGCACCTTGACGAGGTCACCGACCACCGCTCCGACGGCGGTCAGATAGGCGTGGGTGGCAACCCCGGGGACGCCGCTCGGGACCGGGGCGCCGGTGGGAACGACGTTGGCCTGGACGCTGTCGACGCCGCCGCGGCCCTTCTCGTAGTGGATCTTGAGCAGCTGCTGCTCGCCCGCCCCGGCGGGCAGGACGCTGGACGCCGACTTCTCCTCGCCCGCAGGGGCGACGGTGGTCCAGCCGAGTCCGTCCGGGACGGTGACGGGCGTCGCCGGCCCGGTCGCGGTGTCGGAGACGCTGATCCGCCGGAGGGTCAGCTCGCCGACGAGTGCGGGGGTGCGGTCCGAACCGAACAGGACGACCATGCCGGCCAGGGTGAACGGCGCGGCGGCCGAGCCGACCGGCGCACCGGTCAGCGCCGCGAGATCGGCGGTGACCACGGCGTCGCCCTGCTTGGGGACACCGGCCAGCGGGGCACGGAAGGTGCTGCCGAACCGGTCGCGCAGCAGCAGCCACACCTCCGGGCGGGTGTCGGCCTCCGCGGCCGGCCGGTTGGTGAGGTCGACGTCGATGCGCTGCGGACGGCCGGGCAGCGGCAGTCCGGCCTGGACGCCGGTGGGAGCGGGCTCGGCCAGCGGCGCGAACAGCCCCCGAGGGCTCTGCCCGTCGAGCAGATCCGCACGCACCGGCACCCGGTCGGCGAACCCCGCGGCGTCCAGCGCCAGCAACTGCCCGGCCGCGCCGTTGGGCAGCGAGCTCTCCTGCCGGGCCACCGGTATCAGCCGGTCCCCGCCCGGCAGCGCGCCGTACCGGCCGCCCTGCCCCATCGAAGCCGTCGTCGAGCCGACGATCCGCAGACCGCCCGCCGTCACGAAGTCCGCCTGGTCGCGCTGCGAACCCGCCCAGCTGGAGTGCTGACCCAGTGCCAGCACCCCCGTCGAGACCGCCAGCACCAGCAACAGCACCGGCCCGGTCGCCCGCCCCGGGCGGCGGGCCAACTGCCAGCCCGCCAGGGCCGGCACCAGACCCCGACCCCGCGCGGCCAGCCTGCCGCCCAGCCGAGCGGCGAACGGCAGCAGCCGCAGCACCAGCAGCGTCCCCGCGCACAGCGCCAGGGTGGGAGCGGCGATCAACACCGGGTCCAGACCCAGCCGCCCGGCCGAGTCCGCCGACAACCCACCGCTGTACTGCGAGAGTTGGTAGTAGGCGAGCACCGCCAGCGCCACCACGGCGAGGTCCGCGCCCGAACGCACCGCGCCCGCCACGAGCGCCTGACGCCGCCCCGCCCGACGGAGCACCGCACCACCGGCACCCCGCAGCAGGGCGGGCACCGTGGTGAGCAGAACGCAGGCGAGCGCGCAGGCCGCCGCGACCGGCCACAGCGTCCAGCTCGGACCGGTGTCCAGCGGCACCCGGGACAGCGGCCCGAACCCCGCGAGCGCCCGCAGCAGCAGCGGCGCCAGCAACGGCGCCAGCAACGCCGCCGGCAGGGCCAGCAGCAGGGACTCGGTGGCCGTGAACGCCCCCAGACGCACCCCGGACGCGCCCCGCGCGGCCAGCAGGGCGTTCTCGCCCACCTGCCGGGCCGCCATCAGGTGCACCACCAGCAGCAGCACGGCGGCGGCGAGCACCACCAACTGCAGAGCGCCGATCAGCAGGGTGGACCGGGCGACCAGGGCGCTGGACTCCAGCTCCTGGAGGAGCACCGGCAGCTCGGTCGAGACCTGGAGGCCCGCGGTCCTGCCCAGCTCCGCGGCCAGGCCGGCGGCCCGGTCCCGCAGCGCGGTGGCCTCGCCGGCGCGGACGGCGGCGAAGTCGGCCCGGAGCAGCCAGCTCCGGCCGTTCTGCGCGATGCCGGCGGTGGCGAAGGCGCTGTCGTCGACCAGCAGCGGACCGTAGGTGGTGAAGCCACCGACCAGGATCTCGTGACCGCCCACCGGGTCCAGCCGCCAGTACGGGTCGGCGAGGTCGGCGGCGCGGTAGACGCCCGTGACCCGGACGGTGAGCGGCGCACCGCTCAGCCGGTCGTCCAACCGCACCTCGGCGGGCAGCGCCTCGGCGCTCAGCCCCAGCCGGACCAGCGCGGCCTGCGGGACGGCGACCTGGACGGGCCCCGCCCCGGCCGGGGCCCCGGGCGCGGCGGCAGCGGGCCACGATCCGGCCAGCAGGGTGACCCGGTCGTGGTCGAGCGCCGCGAGCACGGTGAGGTCGGTCTGCTTCCCGGCCGCCTGAGCGGCGCCGGCAGCGGGGGCAGCGGTGGCACCGGCAGCGGGGGCGCCGGAGGCGGTACCGGCGGGGAGGCCGTAGGAGCGGCTCCGGGCCAGACTCTCGCTGTGCACGGGCAGGCCGGCGAAGAGCCGGTCGGCGTAGCCGGCGACGGCCGCGTCGTCCGCCGCCCGCTTGTCCAGGCCGTGCTCGGCCTTGACCAGGACGGCGGTCCGGGCCTTCGCCGGCCCTTGCAGCGACTGCCGCAGCCCCGCCTCCCCCACGGTGCGGTTGAACGCCACCAGTGCGGTGAGCACCGCCGTGGTGATCAACACCGTGAGCAGGACGGCGGTGGCCAACGGCAGTCGCCCGCGCAGACGGCGCACGACAAAGCCGAGCATCCTTTTCCTCCCCCGGTACATTCCGGTCGCGTCCGGCTCCTCCGTCCGGGCACTCTCCTGCCACGGGATGGACGCCTGTCACGCACCGCTACGGTGACCACCGGCGCTTGATCACCGGATAGCGGACGATGCTGTCAGATCCGCTCTTCAAACGGAAGGGACTTGCGCGAATCATGTAACTAGTGAGCAAATTCTCCGCGTTGGCAGCTCATCGGATCCGCACCGGCGCTGCGTCATCAACGCTTCGCCGGCGCCGCACGGTTCAATGACCGATCAATATGCCATGCACACATCATTCTCATCGCCCGTCATGAGTACTTCACTTCAGCCGAGGAACACCCAGGGGGACGCCTTATGACGCAGCAATCGGCCGCCACCGTCACCACCGACATGGTCACCGTCGCCGACCTCACGCACAGCTTCGGCACCGGCGACCGCACCGTACACGCACTGCGCGGCGTCTCCTTCACCGCCCGCCGCGGCGAACTCACCGCCCTCAAGGGCCGCTCCGGCTCCGGCAAGACCACCCTCCTCAACCTCGTCGGCGGCCTCGACACCCCCACCGGCGGCTCCATCACCCTGGACGGCACCGCCCTCGGCGACCTCGACGAGAACGGCCGACTCGCACTGCGCCGCGACCGCATCGGCTTCGTCTTCCAGTCCTTCGGCCTCATCCCCGTCCTCACCGCCACCGAGAACGTCGGCATCCCCATGCGCCTGCGCAACACCCCCGCCGCCGAACGCGAGGAACGCGCCCGCACCCTGCTCGCCCTGGTCGGCCTCACCGATCACGCCAACCAGCGCCCCGCCGAGCTCTCCGGTGGCCAACAGCAGCGCGTCGCCATCGCCCGCGCCCTCGCCAACCGGCCCGACCTGATCATCGCCGACGAACCCACCGGCCAGCTCGACTCCGAAACCGGCCGCTCCATCATGGAACTGCTGCGCGCCGTGGTCCGCAGCGAAGGCGTCACCGCCCTCGTCGCCACCCACGACCCCACCCTCATGGAGCTCGCCGACCGCGTCATCGAACTCCGCGACGGCCACATCGTCGAGCCCACGCCCTGAAGCCGCCGCGGCCCGTTCCCCGCGAACCCGGTGGCCGCCCGGTCTGCCCGCCCGGACACCGGGCAGCCGCCCTTCGGGGCACCCGCCGCGGCCCTGCGGGGCACCGGGCCGTGACCTTCCGGCCCGACCCCGACCGGGCGGCCGGGCCCGGGCGGCCGGGCCTCGGCCCGACAGCCGGCCGGCCGCGCGCCGCGCTCAGAGCGCCCTGAGCGCGGCCTCGCACTCCCGGCACCGCCGCGTCCGCTGGGACGGCGGGTACCAGGGCTCACCCGGCCCCGACGGTTGATAGCCCTCCCGTTCCAGGTCCCCGGTGTCGATCCCGCAGAACGTGACCGGCCCCGGATCCTCCGGCACGTCCGGGTCGGGCGGCGCCGCGTGCACCCAGCGAATCCGGGCGCCCACATCGACCTCCCCCGCGTCCAGCACCTCCGTGGACGGCTCCAGCTCGACCAGCACGATCACTCCGCTCATGTCTCGACCCTGCCCCCGGCCCGCACCGGCCGCATCCCGACCGCCGGGGCGGGGAGCCGCCCGCCGGGCGTGGTTCCGCCAGCCACCGCGAGATCGAGGTTTCCGTCCGACTGCGGGGTGTGATCAACCATCCGGGGCCGGCCATGAAGGGCGGCAGGACTCCGGCGGTCCGCCGTCATGGCAATCACGGGTCCCGTCCGCGACTCGCACGCGTTCCTCGACGCGTTACGAATACTCGGAGCCCCCTGGAGCGAATGCCCGCTCGACCACGAGATCGGATATCGCAGCGCGCCGGGGCGGCAAACCGAGGAATCCGGCTTCACCGACCGGGAATGGCCGAGCCCGGCCCTCCGGACGCCTCGCACCCAGGGGCCCCGGTTGACGTGTTCGTACGCGGTGCGGCAGGGTCGCGGGCGAGATGTAAGCATCCGAGACCACGGTGCGCAGGAACCCGGTGTGATTCCGGGACGGTCCCGCCACTGTGACCGGGGAGCGACCCCTTCCACACGACGACCACGGCCCCGCGGCCGGAAGGTCGGGGCGAGCGTCGATCCGGGAGTCAGGACACTGACCCGTGGTTTCTCCGACGGTCGGGGCGCGGAACCCCACGAGGAGGTTGGGCGATGTCACCGGTAACGGCTGCCGTCGATGTCGTGGTCTGCCGAGGTTGCTGCTGCGGCACCGCCAGGAAGCGGCCCGGCATCGATCACGAGGGCCAACTGGCCGTGCTCGCCGAGGCGGTGGCCGCCCTGCCGGCCGCGCGCCTGGTGGTCACGGACTGCCTGGGCCCCTGCGAGCAGGCCAACGTCGTGGTGGTCCGCCCCCACGGGCGGACCGAGGACGGCCGGCGGGCCGGGCCGCTCTGGTTCGGGAACGTGACCGACGCCACGGAAACGGCCGAACTCTGCACCTGGATAGGGGAGATCAGTCGCACCGCCGGGCAGGCGCCGCCGGAGCGCCCGCTCTCCCCGCTGCTGGACTCGCTGCGCATCCCCGCACCGGGGCCGGCGCGGGTGCGGGACGCGGCACGAACAGCCGACCCGTCGAAGGCCTGAACACCACGAGGGCATGAACCACCGAGCAGGCCCGAACCACCGAGCAGACCCGAACTGCCGAGCAGGCCCGAACTGCCGAGCAGGCCCGAACCGCCGAGGCCGACACCGCGACCGGGTGACGGTCGGGCGCGCCGCACCGGTGGACAACCCCGCCGGAGGACGGCCGCGCGGGTGTCCTCGCGGTCCGCAGGATCAGCTCATGTGGAGCACCGGCGGCTGGCCCGTCATTTCAGTTTATTAGTTGGCACGGGCCACCGAGATCCCCGCACCGCCCTCGACCTGGGGGTTCCCGCCGGGCTCCGAGGACGGCTCAGGCAAGGGAACCCTGCTCTATTGACACGATCACCACATCTTCATCACTCTTGGCCCATCGCCGAGCTGACATGGATAACTCCCAGCACTTCATTCATCTCAGCTAATGGCACAGTTGATGAGCAATCACCGAAGGAGGTGTGTGCGATGAAGAAGATCGTCGTCCGCAAGGCCGGCCCGGTTCGCCTGACCAGCGCGGCCCGTGCGCTGTACCTGCCGTGGTCCTGCGCCGTGCAGAACTGACCCGGTCCCCCCGGGCTACGGGGGAACACGGTGCCGGCCGGCCACTGCGTCCGGCCGGCACCGCTCCGCCCCGCCCCTCCCCCTACCTCCCGCAGGAGGATCCCGTGCACTCCTCCACGGACAGCAGCTCCACCGCCCCGGGCCTCGACCTGGACCGGCCGGTGCCGCTCCGTCAGCTCGTGTACCTGCCGGAGGCCGACGAGGTCACCATCGGCAGCCCGGAGACCGACACCTACGCCGTCTTCCCCGCCGACGGCGCCGAGTTGGTCCGGATGCTGGCCGAGGGCCTCACGCCCCGCGAGGCCGCCGGGAACTACCAGGCCGCGCACGGTGAGAGCGTCGACATCGCCGACCTGGTCGAGGCGCTCGTGGACCTCGACCTCGTCCGCCCCGTCGGGGACGACGCGGCTGCCCGGCCGGCCGCGCCGGTGCGCTGGCAGCGGCTGGGCCGCCTGGTGTTCAGCCCGCCGGCCCTCGTGGGCTACGCGCTCGTGACGGCCCTCGCCGTGGCCGAGATGGTCCGGGTGCCCGAGCTGGTCCCGCGCGTCGACAACCTGTTCTTCAGCTCGTCCTACACCCTGGTCGTGCTGATGCTGTTCGTCGGCCAGGTGCCGCTACTCGCCCTGCACGAGGCCTTCCACGCCCTGGCCGGCCGCCGGCTCGGTCTGCGCTCGCGGCTCTCCATCGGCCGCCGCCTGGTCTACCTGGTCCTGGAGACCTCCCTCGACGGCCTGGTCAGCGTGCCCCGCCGGAAGCGCTATCTGCCCATCATGGCCGGCATGCTGGCCGACACCCTCGCGATCGCCGTCCTCACCCTGGTCGCCGACGCGACCCGCGACAGCAACGCGGTGGTCGCCTCGCTCTGCCTCGCGATGGCCTACGCCACGGCACTGCGCCTCGCCTGGCAGGGGTTCTTCTACCTGCGGACCGACATCTACGTCCTGCTCAGTACCGTCCTGGGCTGTGTGAACCTCCATGCCGCCGCGACCGACGTGCTGCGCAACGCCGTCCGGCGGGTCGCCGGCAGGCCGCCGCTGGACCTCTCCGCCCACCACCCGGTCGACCGCAGGGTCGCGCGCTGGTACGCCTGGCTGATGCTGGTGGGCTACGTGTTCACCCTCACCATGTTCGCCGGGGTCGTCGTACCGACGGCGTACCGCATGCTGCACGACATGTGGCTGCGCCTGACCGGCCAGGCCTCCCTGGCCGGCCGCCTCGACTCGCTCGCCCTCATGCTGCTCAGCCTCGCGCAGACCGCCGCCGTCGTCGTGCTCGCCGCCCGCGAGCGGCGCGCCGCCCGCTCGGCCTGACTCCCGCACCTCCCCTCCGCCCCGCGCCACCGCACGAAAGGCAGCTGTGTCATGGCCGAGCACCGCCACCACTGGGTCCGCGCCGCCGGGCGGCCCGCCCGCGTCGACGCCCGCGAGCGGCTCGACCTGCCGCCCGTGCTCGCCGCGGTGAACGCCGACCGCCGGTTGCGCGGGCCCTACACCGCCGTCGGCTCGATCCTGCGGGCGATCGTCCCGGACGCGCTCGCGCGCTGCCCCGACGCCGTCACCGGGCACGACATCGAAATCCTCTCCACCACGCCGGAACTGCGCGACCTGGTGCCCGCCACCCGCGAGACGCTGACCTCCCTGGCGGTGCCCAAGGAGCGCACCCGCTTCTACTCCGCGCTGCGCACCCTGCGGATCGCCCACGGCCTGGTCGAGTTCCTGGAGGCGTACCTGGGCGCGCTCGGGGCCGGTCCGCGCGCACTGATCGTCGACGACGCCCACCGGGCCGACCCCACCGACGCCGAGTTCCTCGCCGTCCTGCTGCGCCGCATCGATCCCGCGCTGCTCACCGTGGTCGTCACCACCGGCAGCGAGCCGCCGCAGCGCCCGGCCGGCATCGGCAGCGAGGACCTGCCGACCGCCCTCGCCACCCGGTGCGCGGTGCTCGAACCGGCGGACCGGGGTGGCCGGCTGGACGAGGGCGCCTCCCGGACCGCGGCCGACGCCGCGCTCGGCCGCGGCTACATCGACGGCGACGGCGTCGGCGACGACCCGGACGCGCTCGCCGCCTACCTGGGCCTGCCGCCCACCGAACGGGCCCGGCTGCACGACCTGCGGCGGGCGGAGCTGGAGACCGCCGGCGAGTCCTCCCTGCGGCTGGGCGCCATCGCCTGGCACGCGGAACACGGCAGCGACCCGTCCGGCGCCGGGGCCGACACCCTGCGCCACGCGCTCGACCACTGCATGGACCTCGGCTACTACCACGCCGTCCTCGACCTCGGCGAGCGCGGCCGGCGGTTGGTCACCCACGAGAGCAACCCGACCCACTGGTGGGCCTTCACCACCAAGATGACCACCTCCTACGCGGCTCTGGGCCTCGCCGACTCGGCGCTCCCGCTGTACGACGAGGCCCGGGCGCTCAGCAGCTCGCCCGAGGTCCACATGCAGGCCGCGTACGCCACGGCCATGCTCCACACCCGGCACTTCGACGCCGACCGGCGCGACCACCAGGTGGCCCGGAGCTGGGTCAACCAGGCGATCGCCTTCGCCAAGTGGCACCCCGAGCCGAAGGAGCGGGAGGCGCGCGTGGTGTTCAACCGCAACGGGCTCGCGCTGATCGAGGTCCACCAGGGCCGCCTGGACGAGGCGTTGTCCCTGCTGGACGCCTGCATCGCCCGGCTCGACGAGACGCTGGAGGACCACGAGCACGCTCTGCACCGCTCCGTGCTGCGCTACAACCGTGCGCAGGTGTACGCGGGCCTCGGCCGCCACGCCGAGGCGGTGGCCGACTACACTGCGGTGATCGAGTGCGACCCCAACTACGCCGAGTACTACTTCGACCGGGGCATGCTCTGGCGCGACCTGGGCCGTCCGGAGCAGGCGCTGGCCGACTACGACCGGGCCATCCGGCTCTCGCCGCCCTTCCCCGAGGCGTACTTCAACCGCGCCGACGTCCAGGCCGAGCTCGGCGACACCGAGGCGGCGGTGGCGGACTTCGGCTACGTCCTCCAGCTCGACCCGGCGTTCGCCGACGCCCGGCTCAACCGGGCGGCCCTGCTCCTGGAGTCGGGCGAGCACCAACTCGCCCGGAGCGAGATCCGGGCCGGCCTCGCGGCCACCCCGGACAGCCCGCAACTCCTCTGCCTGAAGGGTCAGTTGCTGGCGGCCGAGGGCGACGCGGCCGCGGCGTCCGAGACCTGGGAGGCCGCCCTCGCGGTCGACCCCGAGTATGCCCAGGCGTGGGCCCTGCGCGGTGAACTCCGCTACCAGGAGGGCGACCTGGACGGCGCGGGCGCCGATCTGGCCCGCGCGGTCGAGCTCTCGGACGACCCCGGCATGCGGTTCAACCTGGCCGTGGTCCAGCACGACGCCGGGCACTTCGGCGAGGCCCTCCGGCTGCTCGACGAGGTGCTCGGCGCGACCGAGGACGTGGACGCCCGGTTGCAGCGGGCCCGTTGCCTGATCGGGCTCGACCGGGCGGACACCGCCAAGAAGGACCTGCTCGCCTGCCTGAAGGCCGATCCGGACTCCGCCGAGCAAGTGTACGAGCTGATGCCGGACCTCGCCCACGCCTGATCGCCCCACCACCGCAGCCACCGCCGCACCCCGGACACCGCCCCGCCGCCCCGCCGCAGACGCCGGGGCGGCGGGGCGGTCCCACGGGGTCAGCGCCGTGCCGCGGCGCGGCCCAGCTCGCGGCGCACCCGGCCGCGGACGTGGGCCACGGCGGGCGAACCCGTGTACGCGGCGGCCACCTTGACCAGCCATGCCGCCTCCTCGTGGACGTCCGCCGCCACCGGGTGCGGTACGCATCCCCCGCCGGGGCCGACGGGGAAGCGGTACCCGGCCCGGGCCGCCTCCAGTGCGGCGGCGATGGCCGCCGCCTCCACCACCGCCGCGAGCTCCTCCGCCCCGGCGGGGCCGCTGAACTCCCCCACCCAGAGCGGTACCGCCGGATGCAGATGGGGGCGGAGGGTGAGCTGGCCGTCCCGGATCTCGATGATCCGCCGGTAGAGCGCGAACCGGACGTCGGCTCGCCCCCGCCCCCGCCCGCCCCCGAACAACCGCTCCGAGGTGACGAGTTCGATCTCCGGCAGCGCCGCCCGCATCGCCGACCAGAGCGGACCGAGCCGACGGTGGTCGTGCCAGGCCCGCACGCGCCCGGCCCAGTCGGCCCAGGCGGACGCGGTCGCCCCGGCGAAGCCCAGCGTGACGCAGACGGCGCCCGCCACCGCGGACACCCTGCTCTCCGCACCGTTCTCCCGGCCCGCCGCGAGGATGTTCGCCAGGTCGTGCAGGTTGTCCGCCGTCCACAGCAGGCCCGCCAGCGCACTGAGCGCCATCAGGCGCAGGCCCAGCCGGAGGACCCCGGGCGGCAGGCACCGCGCACAGCGTCCGATCAGGAACCCGAAGACCGCCAGGCACCAGGCGGTGTGGACGGCGAAGAGCGCGACGTACGCCGCCAGGATCGGTCTGCCCGCGCCGCTGACACCGATCGCGGAGCCCTCCCGGACGGGCGCGGCGGCGACGAAGGCGGCGATGCTCGACACGACGGTGGCGGCCGTGAGCACGGTCTGCCACCGCACGGCGCGTCGTGCCGTGGCGGCCGGCCAGGTGGAGTAGGCCATCATGGCCAGTGCTCCGGACGCGGCGACCTTCAACTGGTCGGCCACCAGGGTGAGGTGGCTCGGATCGGGCACCACGGCGGCCAGCGCCGGAGCCGTGGCCGGGGCGCTCACCGCCATGCCCGCCCCGATCAGCGCCCCGCAGGCGTAGCCGTAGTGGAGCGCCGGGTCGCACCGGCGCCCGCGGTCCATCAGGACCTTCCAGAGGGTGCCCAGCAGCGCGACCGCACCGGCGAAGTAGCCGGCGACGCTGGCCACCTGGTCACCCACGGCGCGCCGCTCTGCGGCGCAACGGCCTCCCGAACACGTACCGTAACCGCCCGACCTGGTCGGCGAGTTGGCCGACCGCCAGGGACATCGGGCGGTGCAGGGCGCGGTGCAGGGCGAGCGAGGCGACGAGTTCGGCCTCCTGCTCCTGCCGCTCCGTGTAGCCGGACCGGCCCAGCACCCGGCGCACCAGCTCCTCCGACAGCTGAGTCGTCAGGACGTGCGACACGGTGGTGCTCAACCCGGAGCCCCCGGCCAGCTCGGGCAGCCCGTCGTGCCCGGAGCCCCCGGTGTACCCGGTGTACCCGGAACCCCCGGTGTGCCCGCAGAGGAGGTGCCCGATCTCGTGCAGCACGATGTGCTGCTGGTGCAGCGCCGTGGTGTCGGCCGGATAGCCGATGTAGTCCGCCCGGTCGGTACTGATCAGCACGCCGCACGGCGAGTGGTCCGGGCCGGAGAGCGGCATCAGTTCGATGGGGCGGCCGCGCCGCAGGGCGAGCGCCTCGGTCAGCGCCGGTATGCCGAACGGCTCCGGCAGCGGTATCGACTCCGCGACCCCCCGACATCGCTGCCAGAGCCCCTGCTCAACCCCACCCGGATACCCCACGATTCGCCCCCTGGCGTTCGACCGGGAGGTGATACTACGGACGCGGCAACGCCGAGGGAATCCGCTTCGCCGGGAAGGCCGCTACCTGCCGCCGGCCTCGCGGCGGGCGATGGCCTCGATCATGTCGCTGATCGTGCCGAGTCCTTCGGGCGAGAGGGTCACCGCACGCAGGGCCACGTCCCGCACCCCCGCATTGCGCAGCGCTCCGAGCAGTGCCAGCTCCTCGGCGATCCCGGCACTCTGCCGGTCGTCGAAGAAGTACACGGGCGGCACCTGGAAGAACCGGGCCAGCGCCTCGAGGTGGCGCTTCGTCGGGTTGTCCCGGCGGCCGGTCCGGAGCTGCCAGAGATAGGTGGCCGAGAAGCTCTCGCCGGTCGCCTCGCGACAGGCCCGGGCGACCTCCTCGTGGCTGTACTGCTCACGGTCGGGACGGCGGACCACGTCGAACAGCCGGTCCAGCTTCGCTGCGAGCGTGGACGCCCCGGATTCCGCTTCGGGCACGGCACACCTCTCCCCTCACCCGTGCGCACACTTCGTGCGTGCGCAGATGGATCACTCGCGACGGTGACGCATTCTAGTTGCTCCACCGGGAGGGCGGTCGGTCGCGGGCCGGTGGATCCGGCCGACCCGCGAAGCCCTCCGCTTCCGGGCCGTACCGGCCGGCCCCCGGCCAGGAGGTCCCGCGTGGATCGGCCGCCCCACGGCGACGGCGGTCACCGGACGAAGTCCTCCGGCGGACCGCACACCCCGGCGGCCCGCCCGCCCCTCAGGGCCGGTGCGGCGCCGTCGGGCCCGCCGGCGCCGGGGGCAGCCGGATCGGCCGCAGCCTCGCCCAGCCGGCGAAGGCGGCCGCCCCGAGCAGCATGCCGAGGCCCACCCAGAGGTTGACGTTCACGCCGTCCGCCCGGTCGAGGTCGGCCTGCGAGGTGACGGTCGCCCCCAGCACCGTCAGCACGGTGCCGTAGACGCCGAACAGCAGGGCGAGGATCCAGCGGAGGTCGAAGAACCCCGCTTTCGCGGCCGCCGGCTCGCCCCCGGCCTTCAGGTCCGTCACGGGCCCGCCCCTCTCACCAGAAGATCACATTGAGTACGGCGGCGAGCAGCAGGGCCCCGGCCCCGAGGAGCGCGGGACTGCGGTACCAGCCCGCGTCCTCGGCGGTGTCGTCGTCCTTGAGCCGGTCCCTGGGCGTCAACGACCAGACCAGGCCGACCAGTTCGCTGTCCGCCTTGGGGCTGGTGACCAGCGAGACCGCGACACTGACCACGATGTCCAGGACGAAGGCGGCACTCGCGGCGACGAAGCTGGGCCCCTGGCCCGCCAGGTGCAGGACGTGGTGGCGGACGAGCTGGTCCACCGTCACGGCGGCGGCGGTCCCGACGATCAGCCCGATCCCGCCCGCCAACGGCGTCGTCCGCTTCCAGAACATCCCCAGGATGAAGGTGGCGAACAGCGGGGCGTTGAAGAAGGAGAACAGCGTCTGCAGGTAGTCCATGATGTTGTTGTAGCCGCTGGCGATGAACGCGGTGCCGACCGCGATCGCACAACCGAGCACGGTGACCGTCCGGCCCACCCGCAGGTAGTACGCGTCGGGCCGGCCCCTGACCACGTACGCCTGCCAGAGGTCGTAGGTGAAGACCGTGTTGAACGAGCTGACGTTGGCCGCCATGCCCGCCATGAAGGCCGCCAGCAGTCCGGTGATGGCGACGCCCAGCATGCCGTTGGGCAGCAGGTCCCGGATGAGCAGTTCGATGGCGTTGTTGTAGGTCACGCCTTCGGTCGAGGTGCCGCCGGCGGCCTTGTACGCCGCCAGCTCCGGCGAGAGGACGGCGGCCAGCATCCCGGGGATCACGATGACCAGCGCGATCAGCGCCTTCGGGTAGGCGCCGATCAGCGGCGTGCGCCGGGCCGCCGACATGTTCCGCGCGGCGAGGGCGCGCTGCACCTCCGCGAAGTTCGTCGTCCAGTAGCCGAAGGAGAGGACGAAGCCGAGGCCGAACACGATGCCCAGCACGGAGAGGGTGGCGTTGGAGATGCCGGTGAGGTTGCTCGCCGGCCAGGCGTTCAGCTGCTCCGCCGCATCGGCGTTCAGCGCCCGCACCCGGTCGCCCAGTCCGTTCCAGCCGCCCACCTTGTGCAGCCCGACCAGGGTGATCGGCACCAGCATGGCGACGATCAGGAAGAACTGCATCACCTCGTTGTACACCGCGGCGGACAGCCCGCCCAGCGTCGTGTAGGCCAGCACGATCAGCGCCGCGACCAGGACGGAGGACCACAGCGGCCAGCCGAGCAGCGCGTTGACCACCGTACTGAGCGCGTAGAGGTTGACCCCGGCGATCAGCACCTGGGCCAGCGCGAAGCTGAGCGCGTTCACCAGGTGGGCGAACCGGCCGAACCGCAGCCGCAGGAACTCCGGGACGCTCCGGACCTTGGACCCGTAGTAGAACGGCATCATGACCAGGCCGAGGAACACCATGGCCGGGATCGCGCCGATCCAGTAGTAGTGCACGGTCGGGATGCCGAACTGCGCGCCGTTGGCGGTCATCCCGAAGATCTCGACCGCTCCGAGGTTGGCGGAGACGAACGCCAGCCCGGTCACCCAGGCCGGAAGCGACCGCCCGGCCAGGAAGAAGTCCAGGCTGGAGGAGACCGACCTGCGGGCGAGGGAACCGATCCCCAGCACCAGGGCGAAGTAGACGGCGAGCAGGGCGTAGTCGACCGGCCCGGCGTCCAGCCGGAGACTGGCCTCGGCGAGGGCCTTCACTGTGGTCCCGATCCGTTGCGTGACGTTCCTGCTGCCAGACTTCTAGCAGCAGCGCGGGCCTCCGCCGGCTGCGCGTCACCCGTCCGTGAGCGGGCCGATCGGCCGACCGGGTCACCCGGGCGCCCGACCGCCGCCGCGGAGCAGGGCGTGCGGCTGCTCGCCCGGGGCGTCCCCGAGGTCCGTCCGGGCGCCCGGCACGACCCGGTCGGCCGTGCCGGGGTCAGCTGCCGGTCGCCTGCTTCCAGGCACCGACGTAGGACTTGAGGTTGGCGTCGATGTCGTTCCAGTCCGGGGTGAAGAGTTCCACGCCGTCCAGCAGCCGGTTCAGCTCGGCGGCGTTGTCACCGGCGGGCGTGACGTCGGTGCGGGCCGGGAAGCCGCCGGCGAGCGAGGTGACCTTCTGCTGGACCTCCCGGGTGAGCAGGTGGTCCAGCAGCTTCCTGGCGTTCTCCGGGTGCGGCGACTTCTTCACCACGCCCGCGGCGTAGGGCAGGGAGAAGGTGCTGGGCCTGCCGTCCTTGGCGGCGGGGAACCAGATGGCCTGGTTGGGCATGGACGACCGGTTGGCGAAGTTCATCTGCACATCGCCGTTGGCGACCAGCAGTTCCCCCTTGTTGACCTTGGGGGCGAGCTGGCCGGTGGAGGAGGACGGACCGACGTTGTTCTTCTGCAGCCTCCCCAGGAAGTCGGTGGCGCCCTGGATGCCGCCGAAGTCGTGCATGGCCTTGATCAGCACGGCGGTGCCGTCGCCGGCCACGCCCGGGGTGGAGTACTGCAGCTTGTTCCGGTACTTGCCGTCGAGCAGGTCGTCCCAGGTCTTGGGCGGTGTGTCGACCTCCTTGCTGTTGTAGACGAAGCACAGGTAGTTCTTCACCACGGAGGTCCAGGCGCCGGACGGGTCCCTGTCCCCCTCGGCGACGTTCTCCGAGCCGGCCGGGCGGTAGCTCTCCAGCAGGCCCTGGCTCGCCGCGGACTGGATGAACGGCGGCAGGGTGACGACCAGGTCCGCCTTGGTGTTCGACTTCTCCCGGAGCAGCCGCTGGACCATCTCGCCCGAGCCGCCCTCCACGTAGTTCACCTTGATACCGGTCGCGGCGGTGAACTCCTTGAAGGCCGTGTCGTAGAAGCCTTTGCCGTCCTCGGACTTGAGGCCGTCGGCACTGTAGACGGTGACCTCCTTGGCGTCGCCGGACTGCCCGGAAGGCCCGGAGCAGGCGGCGAGCGAACCGCCGAGGGTGAGGACGGCGGCGACGGCGGTGAGCGTTCTGAGGCGTGCCTGCATGGCGAGGTCCTTTCTGGGGACGTTCGGCGACCGGACGCCGAACGGGAGCGGGGATCCGGAGGGGGCCGGTCCTCAGCGGTAGGAGGCCCGGGTGCGCAGCCGGGCGGTGGCGGCGAGGACCACGAGGGTGCTGGCGATCAGCGCCACGGCCAGCGCCGCACCGGTGAACAGCGCGCCGCGGTCGGTGGCGGCGAAGATGCGGACCGGCAGCGGCAGCCAGTCCGGCGGGTAGAGCATCATGGTGGCGCTCAGCTCCCCCATGGACAGGGCGAAGCAGAGGCCGAAGGCGGCGGTGAGCGAAGGCAGCAGCAGTGGCAGGGTGACGCGCCGGAGCACCTGGGAGGGCGGGGCCCCGAGCCCGGCGGCGCTCTGCTCCAGGGCCGGGTCGAGCCGGCCGACGGCGGCCCGCACCGACTGGTACGCGAAGGAGGTGACCAGCACGGTGTGCGCGAGGACGACGATGGTGGTGGTGCCGTTGAGCAGCAGGGGCGGTCGGGAGAAGGCGACCAGCAGGGCCAGGCCGACGACCACCGGGGGCACCGCCAGCGGCAGCACGAACAGCCCGTCCAGCAGCCGTTGGAGGCGCCGGCCGGTGCCGCGGGCGGCGAGCGCGGCCCAGCCACCGACGATCAGCGCGGCCAGGCCGGCGACCGCCGCGGTGGTGAGGCTGGTGGTCAGGGCGTCCAGCGACTGGCCGCGACCGACGTCGAGGTAGTGCGCGGCGGTGAAGGCGGAGGGCAGGGCGCCGTCCCACCGGTCGGCGAACGAGGCACCGACCACCATCAGCAGCGGCAGCGCGAAGAGCGGCACCACCAGCAGCAGGAAGAGGGTCCAGTGGACGAGCCGGGCGGCTCGGCTATGCACCAGCACGGGGGCCTCCTTCCTTCCCGGCCCGGGGCAGGCAGAGCCGGTAGAGCGAGTAGAGCGCGACCGAGAGGGCGATGTTGACGACCGCGATCACGCAGGCGGCCGGGTAGTCGGACTCCAGGACCGCCCGGCTGTAGACCAGCAGGGTGAGGGTGGTGACGTCCTTGGCGCCGGTGAAGAGCACGATGCCGAACTGGTTGAGGGACATCACCAGCACCAGGCTGCCGCCGGCCGCCAGCGCGGGCAGCGTCTCCGGCAGGATCACCCGGCGGACGATCCGCCCGGGCCGGGCGCCCAGCGAGGCGGCCGCCTCGATCTGCGCGGTGTCGACCTGGGAGAAGGCGGCGAGCAGCGGCCGCATGACGAACGGGGTGAAGTAGGTGATCTCGGCCAGCAACACGCCCCAGGGGGTGGTGAGAAAGGCGAAGAGGGTCTGGTGACGGCCGGTCAGGCCGCTCCAGGCACCGTTGGCGATGCCCGCGGTGCCGTAGATGAAGGCGAGCGACAGCGTGATCAGGAAGGACGGCAGGGCGACGAAGAGGTCGATGAACCGCCCCACCAGCCGAGCGCCGGGGAACGGTACGAAGGCGATCACCCACGCCAGGTAGAAGCCCAGCAGCAGGCAGCCGACGGTGGAACCGGCCGCCACCCACACGGTGGTCCGCAGCGCCCGGTGGAAGGCGGTCGAGCCCAGCACGTCCGACCAGGCCGCCAGCGAGTGCCCGCCGCTGTCGGGCGAGACGGACTGCCAGCCGACCAGGACCAGGGGGTAGAGGAAGACCAGGCCGAGTCCGGCCAGCGGCGGCAGGGCCCACAGCCAACCGGGGACGGCCCGCGGGCGGCGGCCCGGCCGGAGGACGGGCGGCGCGGGGGCCTCGTGCAGGGCGCTAGCCATCAGCGCGGTCCTCTCCGCCGGCGGGGAGCACCACGGCGTCCTCGGGATCGAAGCAGAGCGTCACCCGCTCGCCGGGGGCGGGCGGGACGCGCAGTTCACCGAGGTCGGCGGTGAGGCGGGGGCCGGCGTCCAGGTCGACCAGCAGCCGGTGACCGGCGCCGCGCCACTGCAGGTCGGTGACGGTGCCGGCGAGCGCGTTGAGGTCGCTCCCGGCGCCCGGCCGTACCAGGTGCGGGCGGATGCAGAGCACGGCGTCGTGCCCGGTCGCCAGGCCCGCGGACGGGGTGCCGCGCAACGGGGTGCCGGCCAGCGAGACGCTGCCGTCGGGCCGTTCGGCGGTCACCGGCAGCAGATTGGCCTGGCCCACGAAGGCGGCGGTGAAGGTGTCGGTGGGCCGCCGGTAGAGGCGTCGCGGGGTGCCGCAGTCCACCAGTCGGGCATCCTTCATCACCGCGATCCGGTCGGCCAGGGTGAGTGCCTCCAGTTGGTCGTGGGTCACGTAGAGGATGGAGACGTGGGGCAGCTCCCGGTGCAGCCGGGCCAGTTCGGCGAGCATCCCGGAGCGCAGCTGGGCGTCGAGCGCGGAGAGCGGCTCGTCGAGCAGCAGGACGTCGGGGCGGATGGCGAGCGCCCGGGCGATGGCGACCCGCTGCTGCTGGCCGCCGGAGAGTTCGCGCGGGTAGCGGCGGGCGTAGCCGCCCATCCCGGTCATCTCCAGGGCGCGGGCCACCCGGCCGGCGATCTCGGCCCGGGGCGTCTTGTGGGCCTTGAGGCCGAAGGCCACGTTCTGCTCGACCCGCAGGTGGGGGAAGAGGGCGTACTGCTGCACCACCATGCCGATGCCGCGGCGGTACGGCGGCAGGTCGGTGACGTCGCGGCCGCCGATGTGCACCCGGCCGCGCACCGGTGCGGTGAAGCCCGCGGCGGTGCGCAGGGCGGTGGTCTTACCGGATCCGCTGGGGCCGAGCAGTGCCACCACCTCGCCCGGGGCCACCTCCAGGGTGAAGCCGTCGAGGACGGTGGTGCCGTGGTAGGCGACGGTGACGTCCTGGAAGCGCAGGCCGGACCGGGCGTTCCCGGCGGTGCCGGGGAGGCCCTCGGCGGCGGGCACGGCCGGGGGCGCCGCGGTGGGGGACGGACGGGCGCCGGTGGCGGTCATCGCTCCTCCTCCAGCAGCAGGGCGGGCAAGTCGGCCACCGAGTGCAGCAGGTGGGTGGCGCCGCCGGCGCGCAGCCGGTGCTCGCGGTGGGCACCGCTGAGGACGCCGACGACGACGCCGGCCCCGGCGTGCCGGCCGGTGAGCATGTCGTACCCGGTGTCGCCGACGACCGCGACCTGCTGGACCGCGTCGGTGCCGGTGCGCAGCAGGGCGGTGAGCACCATGTCGGGGTAGGGGCGGCCGCGGCCGGCGTCGGCGGGGCAGAGGGTGAGGTCGGCGAGGTCCTGCCAGCCGAGTGCGGCGAGGATGCGGTCCTGGGTGTCCCGGGAGAAGCCCGTGGTCAGGGCGACCTTGACCCCGGCGTCGCGGAGCCTGTGGACGGCCTCGGCGGCGCCGGGCAGCGCGGTGCAGCGGCCTTGGTCGACCAGGTCGTGGTACGCGGCCTCGAAGGCCCGGTTGGCGGCCCGGGCGCGGTCCTCGTCGCCGAAGAGGTGGCGGAACACGGTGATCTTGCTCTCGCCCATGGTGGCGCGGACGTGGGCGAGCATCCGCTCGTACTCGGCACTGCCCGGTGCCACCCCCTGGCTGGTGGCGGCCTGTCCGAAGGCCTGCTCCACCAGGCCGCCGTCGGCGACGGTGGTGCCGGCCATGTCGAGGACGGCGAGTTGTATGTTGGTCACGGTTGAGCTCCTGTGGTGGTTCAGAGGCCGAGGACGTCGGCCGTGGTCTCGGCGATGGCCGGGGAGCAGGTCATGCCGCGTCCGCCGGGGCCGGTGACCAGCCAGGTCCCGTCGCCGACCTGCTGGCGGTGGACGACCCGGGTGGTGTCGGTGCACTGGGCGTAGACGCCCGCCCAGCGGTGGCGGACGCGGGGCAGCGGGCGGCCGAGCAGTTCCTCGGCGACGGTGGCGAGGTGCTCGTAGGGCTCCTCCACGACGTCGAAGCCGAAGGGCTGCGCGTACTCGTGGGTGTCGCCGATGGTCAGGCCGCCGTCGGCGCGCTGCACCATCAGCAGCTGCATCCTGTGCTCGGTGGCGGTGGGCTCCTGGGGCTGGACGGTGGCGAGGGTGTCCAGGGCGCTGCCGGCGTAGGCGGGGTAGTAGCGGAAGCTGTCACCGTCGGCGACGGAGGTGGTCAGCCGCTCGCCGAGGGGGTCGGTCTGCATCATCTGCAGGCGCACCCGGCGCACCGGCAGTTCGGGGGCCAGCTCGCGGACCAGGCCGCCGAGCCACGCGCCGGTGCAGAGGACCACCGCGTCGCCGGTGTGGGTCTCGCCGCGGTCGTCGCGGACGGCCGCGGGACCGACCACCTCGCGCACCTCCCGGCCGGGCAGGAAGGTGTAGCGGCCGGATCGTTCCAGCTCGGCCCGCAGGGCGGGCTGCGCGACCCTGGGCTCGACCGCGCCGTCACGGCCGCACCACAGGGCGCCGAGCAGCCGACCGCGCAGGGCGGGGTCGGCGGCGCGGGTCTCCTCGGCGTCCAGCAGCCGCAGCCCCCGGCGCCCGGCGTCGGGCAGCTTCAAGGCCTGTTCGGCAACGGCCAGTTCGGCGTCGGTGCGGACGACGGTCAGTGACCCGTTGCCGCGGAAGCCGAGCCCGGGGACCCGGGCGCCGATCTCCTCCCACAGTTCGCGGGCCCGCAGTGCGGTCGCCAGCTCCTCCCCGCTCGCCCGGCCGCCGACCCACACCAGGCCGAAGTTGCGTACCGAGGCGCCGCGGGCCTCCGCCTCGCGCTCGATGTGGACGACCTCGTGGCCGCGTCCGACTGCGTGCCAGGCATGCATGGTGCCCAGGACGCCTGCTCCAACAATGATGATTCTCACGGGGAAGAGACTTGGTCCGGAAGATGTATGGCAGGCACGCGAAGTGTGACGAGGCGGTTAACTTCGGACTAGACCGGTTGTCATTTCGTTATCTCCTCGATGACCCGAAGACGCCTTCCGCGCCGGGCGCGACCACGGAGCGTGGCCTTCATCGACGCGAAGCCGACCTGATCAGCAGCGATGACACCAGGTGACCGCACTCCCTGTGTTCGCCCGCCGGCCACCTCCGATCCGACGTTCCCGCACCGGAGTTGGCGCGGCGTCGGCGGCCGGCGAGGCCTATTCTGGGAGAGGACCGGCATGCACGCGGGCCGACGCCGTCTCCGGCTCGCGCCAGTGACGTCGTGCGGTCGGCGTGCGGCGGTGTGCCGGTGGAAGGGGCACTCCGATGAATGCCGGCCGCCAGGAGGAGCGGGACCTCTCCCCGCACTCGTTCACCCCGACCCCGGGCACCGAACCCTCGGGCGACAGCTTGACCGTGCTGGTGGGCTACGTCGGCACCGGGCCGACGGACGACCTCATCCGGCTCTACGCCGATCTGTCCCTGTCGAGCTACTACGAGTTCGCCGCCGACGACGTGGTCCGCACCGCGTCGGTCGACCCGGACAACGCGTCGAGCCCCCGGCGGCTCTGGATCAGGGACTCCGCCCAGGTGCGTCTGGTGCGGGTCAACCAGGTGACCGGTCCGGCGGCCTTCCTCCGGGGGAGCCTGCGCAGCCGGTTCGGCCCCCGACTGGTCTCCAGGGCGGTCCAGATGGAGCCGGAGTCCGACCCCTTCTGGACATGTGCCAGCGAGGTCGCGATCACCGAGGCGACCACCGGCACCTGGCCGTGCTCGGGCTCGGACGTCTGGCCCCAGTGCCCCGACTGTTGCTGAGCGGGACCGGCCGCATGGCGCAGATGCCCTCCCAGGTCGCCCCCACCGCGCTCGGCATGGTCGACGAGCTGGTGGCAGCACGGGTGTTGAGCGCGGACGAGGTCGTGGACACCGGCTTGGCCCTTGAGGTCGGCGCCCGGCGCAACCGCAATGTGGTGATCACGCGGCCCGACGGCAGCGGATACTTCGTCAAGGTGCCCAACGAGCAGTCGCCCCTGAGCCGGTCCACGCTGCGCTCCGAGATCGACTTCTACCGCGCCGCCTCCGGGCGGGGCCGCCCCTTCGACGCCCTGCTCGTGCGGCTGGTGCACGCCGACCGGCAACAGCCCCTCCTGGTCCTGGAACTCCGCCCGGAGCACCGCGGACTGGGCGACCTCGTCCGGCAGCGCCGTGCCGGGGAGTTCCCCGTCTCGCTCTACCAGGAGGTCGGCCGCCTGCTCGGCGAGCTCCACGCCGCCGGCCCGGACTGGACCGAGGCACCGGCGGCACCACCCGCGGTGGCTCCGGTGACCGACTACGGCCGACCGGACCCGTGGCTGCTGTGCACCGCCGGCCGCGGCACGCTCATGGTGGTGGAGATGGTCCAGAGTTCCTCCGAACTCACGGCAGGGCTCACCGAGCTGGTCGGCCGCTGGCGGCCCTCGACCGTCGTCCACGGTGACGTTCGGACCGCCAACGTCCTGGTCCGCACGGGCGCGGCCCGTGACCGGGACATCCGGCTGGTGGACTGGGAGTTGTGGCACCTGGGCGACCCGGCCCAGGACCTGGCGGGACTGGTCGAGTCGGTGGTCCGGGCCGCCCTCGATCCCGTCCTCGCCGCAGACCCGTCCCACCCGACCGGCACGGGCCCGCCCACGACCGGGCCCGGTGTCGCCGCGGCGCTCCTCGTCCTGCAGGCCACCTGCCGCGCCGTGTGGCAGGCGTACCTCTCGGTCCGCCCGTCGACGGTGACGGCGCAACGGGACCTGGCCGCTCGGACCGCGGCGTTCACCGCGGCCCGGCTGGTCCAGTCCCAGGTCGAGGAGGCCGGTCACAGCGAGGCCGTGTCCGTCGGCGGCTGCGCGATGCTCGAGATCGCGGCCAACATCTTCGCCGACCCGGACCGGTCGGCGAGCGAGTTCCTGGCCCTCACATGACCACCGGCACGACGGTGGCGCTCCATCCGGACCTGACGGCGCTCACGCTGGCGGTCAGCATCCGGGAGGCGGGCCCGGCCCACGTCCGGGGCACGCCGGTCGCCGCCGGGCAGCGGGCACCGGCCGACACCGCGGCGAGCGACCGGGTGGAGGACCTGGCCGCCGCCCTCTACGCGCGCTGCTACATCCGGCCGAGCGGCAGACTGGAGCCCGGGATCGTCGACGCCGGCCTCGCCGGGCGGTTCGCCACCGCCCTGAGCGCCGCCGTCCCGGACGACTGGGTGTGGGAGCGGGGTTGGCAGCTGGTCGGCGGGAGCCCGGACGGCCGGGTGCGGGTCCGGCGCAGCGGCGTCGTGTACTGGACGGCGCCCGCGCGGGTCCGAGCCGTACCGTCCTCGGAGCGCGAGCGGCCGGCCGACGCCGCAGCGCCCGGCGGACCCGCGCTGCCGGCTGCCGGTGACGCCTGCCTGGTCCTCGCTCCCCGCGTTCGACGCAACCTCCTGACCGGCTTCCACACGGTGACCGGCTCCGACCCCGGAACGGCCGGGGACCGGACCGCCGGACTGGTCCGCCTCTACTGGCACCTGCGGGACCGTGGCGCCCCCGTCCTGCTCGACGCCCTCCGGACCGACCTCGACTCCTCGGCGATCCCCTTCACGCTCAAGGTCCTGCGCGACCCCTCGCGGTACGCCCGGGCGGACGCGGGCGTGCTCTACCTCCCCCGGACCCGCTACGCCGAGGCGCTCCCGGTCCTGCGGAGCGTCCACCGGCGCCTGCTGCCGGACCTGCGGGCCGACCCGCCCATGCTCACCCTCCGCCTCGACCACGGCCTGGGACTCGCCGAGGACCCCGGCCCGGGCACCAGCTTCGGCCGGCACCGCTGCCGGCTGGTGGCGGAAGCACTCTGGCGGCTGTACGACGAGGACGGCCCGCAGGGCCTCAGCCGCCCGGAGCGGGCCACCGCGGCCGTGGCGGGGGAGTTCCGGCGCAGCGGACTCGACCCGCTGGCTCCCCACCTGGCCGAGCACTCGTGCACCGGCTACGCGTGGCCCGGCCGGGGCCACCGGCGCGGACCGCCTCGCGGGGCAAGGCCTCGACCGCTGACCGCCGACCCGGACGCCCTGCTCGCCACCGCCCGCCGCATCGGTCGGTCGATCTGCGAGGACGCCCGCTGGGAGTCCACCCGGACCCGCTGCACATGGATCGCGCGGACCCTCACCGGTCGCGTCGGACCGAACGCCTTCACACCGCGCTCGGGCACGCCGGGCCCCGACCTCTACTCCGGAACCGCCGGCACCGCCCTCTTCCTGGCCGAACTCGCCGTCGTCACCGGCGAGGAGGAGGAGTTCGCCCGCACCGCACACGGCGCGCTGGCCGCGGCCCTCGCCGCTTCGGAACGTTCCGCTCCCGCCGCACCCGGGCTGTACACCGGCCTGCCGGGCGTTCTCCTGGCCGCCGTTCGGATCCGACGGCTGATCGGGGACGCCCCTGGCACGGGTCCCGTCGAGCCGCTGCTCGACCGCGTCGTCGACGACCCGAACGGCAACTCCGGGGACGACCTGATGACCGGGCGGGCCGGCGCCGTCCTCGGTCTCCTGCAACTCGCCGGGGACCCCTCCTGGCGGCAGCCGGGCCCGGCCCTCGCCCGGGCGGAATCGCTCGGGTCGGCGCTCCTCGCGCACGTCACCGCCTGCGGACCGGCAGGACGGAACCGGACGCCGGACACACCTCCGTGGACGGGCCTCTCCCACGGAGCGGCCGGTGTCTCGCTGGCGCTCCTGGCCCTCGCGCGGAGCACCGGGGACCGCGCTCTCCTCCGAGCCGCCCGGGACGGGTTCGTCGCCGAGGACGGTCAGTTCGACACGACGGCCGGGAACTGGCCCGACCACCGGGAACGCCCCTACGACACCTCCGGCAGCCCCGCGTTCATGGTGGCGTGGTGCAACGGCGCCCCCGGAATCGCCCTGACCCGCTTGCGCGCCGAGGAACTGGATCCCGATCGGAGTGCCGTCTACCGCCACTCCGCCGAGGCCGCGCTGACCACCACCCTGAGCACCCTGCAGCGGCGGATCGCGCTCGTCGACGCGGACACCGCCCTCTGCCACGGCCTCGCGGGGCTGATCGACGTCCTGTGGACCGCCGGCCACCGCCTCGGCCGGCCGGGCCTCCTCGCCGCAGCGCGGTAAGCCGCGCTCGGGCTGGCCGGGCGTTCCGTCGACGAGCTGCGCGCCGGCGCGCCGGGCGGCGCCGACAGCCCGTCGCTCATGATCGGGTCCGCCGGGATCGGGCACCTCCTCCTGCGCATCGCCGACCCGGCGACCGTACCGTCCGTCCTTCTCGGCCTGTGGGACACCGGTACGGTTCCTCGCGGCGGAACCCGACCCGCTGGATCCCGCTGACCGACCCCAAGGCCACCGTCCGCGCCGCGCCCGACCTCCTCACTCGCACTCCTCGCCCCGATATCACCGGTCACCGGATGGCAGACATCACTCTGCGCACGCGGTCAGGACGGCGCCGGGGGTGGATTCGGAGCAGTGGTTCCACCGCACGCTGCGCATGCTGCCGGCGGGCTACGCCACCGGGGTCGACGCGACCACCGCCGCGGCGCCGGCGCCCGCCGGGGCGGCCGACGAGGCCGAAGGGAGCACCTTCCGAACCCGCCCACCCCCTGCCCCGTTGCCCTCGCCGCCCCCGGCGGAACGGGCCCGGCCCGCCGACCGCGCGACACCGGCCGGCTCGACGACGATCCGGACGGCCCTGCGACACGCCGACCGGGCGCCGCCACGCCCCACCCCGGTGTGAGCTCGACCCCGACCCGGCCCGTCGCCGTACACTCGCTGGAGGAGGCCGCCCCGAAGCGGCCTGCCGGACAGGGGCGGCCACAGGCCTCCGGCCCCTCGGCTCCGTGACAGGCCCTGGGGGCCCGGAGCGGCCGGCGGCACCCGGTGACCGGCTGCACGCGAAGGGGCGCCAGGACGCGCCCGGGAACAGCGCCGGAGCCGTCCGGACACACCGGAACCGCCCCCGTCACCCGAAGGGAGCACAATCCGGTGTGGCGTGGCTCACTTCCGCCAAATTCATCTGACGATACGTCAATTCGACTGACATGTCGTCACATCCACCCCGGAGGAACTCAGTTAATGACTGATGATCTGTCAGATTCGGCCATTTCAGGGCAAGTTGATTGATGTGTCGGACAGTACGCCGTTCATCACACGGGGCTACCATCGGTCAGGTTGTCCGCTTCGGCCCCGGAGTGGGTCACCCGATCAGGTGGGTGCTCCCACCGCCCCAAGGGCCGGACACGGTCGGAACCAGGGGCGAGGACGAGGAGCGCACGGCTGCCATGACAGCTGAACCGAGCCAGACAGAGCAGGACGTGCGGGCCCCGCAGGCCCTCTTCCCCGGACGCCCGGCCCCGGCCCCGCGCACCCTGGTCGACGTCCTGGACGCCGCCGTCCGCGCCCACCCGAACGAGCCCGCCCTCGACGACGGACAGACCGTCCTCGGCTACCGCGCGCTCGCCGCCGAGGTCGAGCAGCTGCGCCGCCGGCTGGCCGGCGCGGGGATCGGCCGGGGCGACCGGGTCGGCGTCCGCGTCCCCTCCGGCACCAACGACCTCTACATCGCCATCCTCGCCGTCCTGGCCGCCGGCGCCGCCTACGTACCCGTGGACGCCGAGGACCCGGACGAGCGCGCGCAGCTCGTCTTCGAGGAGGCCGCCGTCGCCGGCGTGCTCGGGGCCGGCCGCGCCCTGACCCTCACCGGCGGCCCGCGGCCCGCCGTGCCCGCGGACACCCGCCCGACCCCCGACGACGACGCCTGGATCATCTTCACCTCCGGCTCGACCGGCCGGCCGAAGGGCGTCGCCGTCACCCACCGCAACGCCGCCGCGTTCGTCGACGCCGAGGCCGCCCTGTTCCTCCAGGACGAGCCGATCGGCCCCGGCGACCGCGTGATGGCCGGCCTCTCCGTCGCCTTCGACGCCTCCTGCGAGGAGATGTGGCTGGCCTGGCGCTACGGCGCCTGCCTGGTGCCCGTCCCCCGCTCGCAGGTGCGCAGCGGCGCCGACCTCGGCCCCTGGCTCGCCGAGCAGGAGATCACCGTCGTCTCCACCGTGCCGACGCTGGCCGCGCTCTGGCCCGCCGAGGCGCTGAACGAAGTCCGGCTGCTGATCTTCGGCGGCGAGGCCTGCCCGCCCGAGCTGGTGCAGCGCCTGGTCACCGAGGGCCGCGAGGTCTGGAACACCTACGGCCCGACCGAGGCGACCGTGGTGGCCTGCGCCGCACTGCTCACCGGCGACGGCCCGGTCCGGATCGGCCTGCCGCTGGACGGCTGGGACCTCGCCGTGGTCGACGAGGCCGGCGAGCCGGTCGCCGCGGGCGGCACCGGCCAGCTGGTCATCGGCGGCGTCGGCCTGGCCCGCTACCTGGACCCGGTCAAGGACGCCGAGAAGTACGCGCCCCTGCCCTCGCTCGGCTGGGACCGCGCCTACCGCAGCGGCGACCTCGTCCAGGCCGACCCCGCGGGCCTGCTCTTCCTCGGCCGCGGCGACGAGCAGATCAAGCTCGGCGGCCGCCGGATCGAACTCGGCGAGGTCGACGCCGCGCTGCAGGCCCTGCCGGGCGTCGCCGGCGCGGCCGCCGCCGTCCGCACCGCGCGCGGCGGCAACCAGCTGCTGGTCGGCTACCTGGTCACCAAGGACGGCTGGGACCGCGAGCTGGCCGTCGAGCGGCTGCGCGCCGAGCTGCCCGCCGCCCTGGTGCCGCTGCTCGCCCCGGTGGACTCCCTGCCCACCCGTACCTCCGGCAAGGTCGACCGGAACGCCCTGCCCTGGCCGCTGCCCGACCTGGAGGCCACCGGGCCCACCGAGCAGCTCTACGGCACCGAGGCCTGGCTGGCCGAGCAGTGGACCGAGATCCTCGGGGTGCCGATCAGCGGGCCGCGCGAGGACTTCTTCGCCATCGGCGGCGGCAGCCTGGCCGCCGCCCGGCTCACCACCCTGCTGCGCACCCGCTACCCGAGCGCCGCCGTGCTGGACATCTACCAGCAGCCGACCCTGCGCAAGCTCGCCCGTCACCTGGAGCGGTCGGCGGCGGACAGCGGTGAGACCCGCACGGTCGCCCTGGTGCCGACCAGGGCCAAGCTGCTCCAGCTGCTCCTGCTGGTCCCGCTCTTCACCGTGGTCGGGCTGCGCTGGACGGTCGCCCTGCTCGCGCTCGGCAACGTGCTCGCCTGGTTCGGCGACTACCCCTGGGCACCGACCGCCTCCTGGTGGGCGGTCGGCGCGGGCGCGCTGGTGCTGTTCTCCCCGCCGGGCCGGCTGGCCGTCGCGGCCGGCGGCGCCCGGCTGCTGCTGCGCGGCCTGCGGCCCGGCCGCTACCCGCGCGGCGGCGGCACCCATCTGCGGCTCTGGACCGCCGAGCGGCTGGCCGAGGTCAGCGGCGCCACCTCCCTGTCCGGGGCCTGGTTGACCCGCTACGCCCGGGCGCTCGGCGCCAAGGTCGGCCCGGAGGTGGACCTGCACTCGCTGCCGCCGGTCACCGGCATGCTCAAGCTGGGCCGGGGCTGCGCCGTGGAGGCCGAGGTCGACCTCTGCGGCTACTGGCTGGACGGCGACCGGCTGGAGGTCGGCGCGGTCAAGGTCGGCTCGGGGGCCGTGGTCGGCACCCGCTCGACACTGCTGCCCGGGGCCCGGGTCGGCAAGCGGGCGCACGTGGTGGCCGGCTCCAGCGTCACCGGGCACGTGCCGACCGGCCAGCTCTGGGGCGGCGCGCCCGCCGTCAAGCTGGGCCGCGCCGAGCGGACCTGGCCCAAGGACCGCCCGGCCCGGCAGGCCCGCTGGGCGGCGCTGTTCGGCGCCAGCGGCACCGCGCTCAGCCTGCTGCCGGTGCTCCCCGCACTCGCCGGGCTCGCCGTGCTCTCCCGCTTCGTCCGCCCCGGCGAGGGCCTCGGCGCCGCGCTCGGCGGCGCCCTGCTCGGCCTCCTCCCGGCCACCCTGGCGTACGGCGCCGTGTACGCGGCGCAGCTGGTGGCGGCCGTGCGGCTGCTGAGCATCGGGCTGGCGCCGGGCGTGCACCCGCTGCACGGCCGGGTCGGCTGGCAGGCCTGGACGGTCACCCAGCTGATGGACCAGGCCCGCGAGATCCTGTTCCCGCTGTACGCGGGTCTGGTCACGCCGCTGTGGCTGCGGGCCCTGGGGATGAAGGTCGGCCGGGGCGCCGAGGTGTCCACCGTGCTGGCGCTGCCGAGCCTGACCACCGTCGGGGACGGCGCGTTCCTGGCGGACGACACCCTGATCGCCCCGTACGAGCTGGGCGGCGGCTGGCTGCGGCTCGGTGAGGCGAAGGTCGGTGAGCGGGCGTTCCTCGGCAACTCGGGGATGACCGCTCCCGGGCGGGCCGTCCCGGCCCGCGGGCTGGTGGGCGTGCTGTCGGCGACGCCGAAGAAGGCCAAGAAGGGCAGCTCCTACCTGGGCATGCCGCCGATGCGGCTGCCGCGCTCGGCCGACCAGGGCGACCAGAGCCTCACCTACGAGCCGCCGGCCCGGCTGCTCTGGGCCCGCGGCCTGGTGGAGGTGGCCCGGCTGCTGCCGGTACTGGCGTCCGGCGCGCTCGGCGCGCTGACCCTCGCGGCGCTCTCCTGGCTGGCGGCGAGCTGGTCGCCGGTGGCGGCGGCGCTGCTCTCCGGTCTGGTGCTGCTGGCGGCCGGCGGAGCCGCCTGCGTGGTCGCGGTGGCGGCGAAGTGGCTGCTGGTCGGGCGGTTCCGGGCGGTGGAGCACCCGCTCTGGAGCGGCTTCGTCTGGCGCAACGAGCTCGCGGACACCTTCGTCGAGGTGCTGGCGGTACCGTGGCTGGTGGGCGCGGTGCCGGGCACCCCGGTGCTGAACCTGTGGCTGCGGGCGCTCGGCGCGGGCGTCGGGCGGGGCGTCTGGTGCGAGAGCTACTGGCTGCCGGAGGCGGACCTGGTCACCCTCGGGGACGGGGTCACCATCAACCGGGGCTGCGTGGTGCAGACCCACCTCTTCCACGACCGGATCATGCGGATGGATACTGTCATCCTCCGCGAGGGCGCCACCCTGGGCCCGGGCGGCATCGTGCTGCCCGGCAGCACGGTGGGCGCGCGCAGCACGCTGGGCCCGGCCTCGCTGGTGATGCGCGCCGAGTCCGTCCCCGCCGACACGCGGTGGCTGGGCAACCCGATCGAGGTGTGGCAGGCCACCTCGTGACCGCAGCCGTCCCCGTCACGCCCGCCACCCCCACGTCCCCCAGCTCGCAGGGAGCGCACGACCCGGTGAAATCCCGCCCGGTGAACCACCAGCACGCCTCGGCGACCCCCACCGCCGCCCCGGACCCGTACTTCCCGAACAGCGGGGACCACCGCTACAGGGTCCACCGCTACGAGCTCGCCCTGGACTACCGGCCCGGGCCCAACCGGCTGGGCGGTACGGCCCGGCTCAGCGCCGTCGCCGAGACCGCGCTGCCCGAGTTCGCGCTCGACCTCGCCGAGTTCCGGATCGGCCGGGTCCTGGTGGACGGCAAGGCCGCCCGCTACACCCACCGGGCCGGCAAGCTGCGGATCCGTCCGGTCAGGGCGCTCCCGGCCGGCGCCGCGTTCACCGTCGAGGTGCACTACACCGGGAATCCCCGCCCGGTGCGCAGCCCGTGGGGCGGCCTCGGCTGGGAGGAGCTGACCGACGGCGCGCTGGTCGCCAGCCAGCCCGTCGGCGCCCCGTCCTGGTTCCCGTGCAACGACCGGCCCGCCGACAAGGCGACCTACCAGATAGCGGTCACCACGCCGTCCGCGTACACCGTGGTGGTCGGCGGCCGGCTGCTCGCCCGCACGACGCGGGCGTCCAGCACGACCTGGGTGTACGAGCAGAGCGCGCCCACCTCGACGTACCTGGTGACCGTCTCGATCGGCCAGTACCGGCCGGTGGTGCTCGCCGAGCGCCCGGCCGTCCGGCAGACCGGCTACGTGCCCGCGCGGCTGGCCCCGGACTTCGCCGTGGACTTCGGGCGGCAGCCGGAGATGACGGCGTTCTTCGAGGAGGTCTTCGGCCCGTACCCGTTCGGCGAGTACGCGGTGGTCGTCGCCGACGAGGAGCTGGACGTCCCGGTGGAGGCGCAGGGCGTCGCCACCTTCGGCACCAACCACCTCGGCGGGGGCTGGGAGCGCGAGCGGCTGATCGCCCACGAGCTGGCCCACCAGTGGTTCGGCAACAGCGTGTCGATCGCCGACTGGAGCCACATCTGGCTGAACGAGGGCTTCGCCAAATACGCGGAGTGGCTCTGGTCGGAGCGGGCCGGCGGCCCGGCCGCCGCCGTGCACGCCGCGGCCGCGCACGGCCTGCTGTCCGGTCTCTCCCAGGACCTCCGGCTGGACGACCCGGGCCGGAAGCTGATGTTCGACGACCGGCTCTACCAGCGCGGCGGCCTCACCGTCCACGCCCTCCGGGTCGCCCTGGGTGACGTCCCCTTCTTCCAGATGCTCAAGGACTGGGCGACCATCAACCGCCACGGCGTCGTCACCACCGCGGACTTCCGCACCCATGCGGCCCGCTACCGCGATCACTCCCTGGACGCCCTGTTGACGGCCTGGCTCGACCGCCCGGACCTCCCGCCCCTGCCCCGGGGCTGAGCGGCCGGCCCGACTGTCGGTACCCGCTGCTACCTTCCCATCACCCAGCGTCGATGGTGGTAGGAGGCTACCCATGGGCCTGCAGCAAGCCGGCACCGCCAAACGTCAACGTCGTGACCACGAGCTCTGGATTCAACTGATGGTCATGACCGCCCACCGGGGGCTCTGTGTCTACTGCGGAAGATCTCGCGCCCACTCGCTTGATCACGAGCAACCCGTCGCAGGGGACGGGCCCGACATCTGGTGGAACTTCATGCCCGCCTGCAAACCGTGCAATCTGTGGAAGAGCGGTCGCAGCGCCAGGGACTGGGTCGTCGACATGGACATGCACGACCGGCAGCCGAAGGCCTTTCCGGGGCGGGCGATGCAGCCCGTCGTGCACCGCGGAATCCTCGGTCGGGTCGAGCGGACACAGCGGGAGATCCGAGACTTCGACCGCCGCGAGTGGTTCCGCCACCACTACGGCGCCGAGGCCAGGCCTCGGAACAAGCACGACCTGCTGCGGCGGGTCGACGCGTGCACGGACGAGCTGCGGTCCTATCCGCATCTCCCGTGGCAGACGCCCGCGCTGCCGGAGTACGGCCAGGACGTCTGCACCCGGCGGATCTGCTGCGGCAACCGTCACGCGGACGGCGGCTCCAGCGATCTCTTCCTGAATCACGCCGACCGTACGGAGTTCGAGCGGCTGGCCTACCGGGAGGGGCTGCACCAGGGCGACCTCTTGGGAAAGCTGGTGCGCCAGTACCTTGTAGCGCAACGCGGCGCCTCCCCGAGTTCCTGAGGCCGCACATCCGCGGGTAGTGCGGTGGCCCCCTTCGACACCGGGGCTTCTCACCGCGGATCCGCATCGTGGTACCGACGCACCCAGCCCGGGCCCCTCACCTGGAGGAGGCCCGGGCCGGGCTGTCCGGGGCGGGTGTCAGCCGGTGAAGCCGGCCGTGACGGAGGTGAACTGCCAGTCGTTCTGGGCGATGCCGGAGCAGGTCTCCTGGAGGCCGCCGCCGGCGCAGCCGCGGTCGCGGTTGACGGACCAGAAGGCGAGCCGGGCGATGTGGTGGCCGTTGGCCCAGTCCCGGATCGCGGTCCAGTTCTGGACGGTGGTGACCTCGTTGGTGTCGCTGAGGCCGTTCATGCCGGAGATGCCGATGTGCGCGTAGGCGGTGGCGTCGTCCCAGCCGAAGGTGGACTTGAGCTTGGCCTTCAGACCCTCGGCCGCGCTCACGGTGGCGGCGTACATGTCGGTGGAGGCGTTGCCGAAGTCGAACGGCATGATCGTGAAGACGTCGATGTCCGCGCCCAGCGCCTTGGACTGCTCGATCAGCCGGTTGCCGTAGTAGGTCGGACCGGTGGTGTCGGTGCCGAAGGTCAGGATGGTGCGCAGACCGGGGTTGTTCTGCTTGACGATCTTGAGCGCGCCGAGGATGCGGTCCTGGACGGCGGTGTTCTCGAACTCGTCGGTGTTCTCGATGTCGACGTCGATCGCCTTGAGGCCGTAGGCGTCGATCACCTTCTGGTAGGCGCCGGCGAGGTCGGCGGTGGTGGCGCAGTTGGGGCCGAGCTTGTTGCCGCTCCACCCGCCGATGGACGGGACGACGTCGCCGCCGGCCGCGCGGACGGCGTTGACGGTGGCCTGGTCGACCCCGTTCAGCAGCGGCCGCTGGCTGTCCCAGCTGGGGTTGCAGCCGTTCTGGGCGAGGACGAAGGCGAGGGTGAACCACTTGATGCCGGTGGCGTTCATGACGGTCGCCGCGGCGGGCGGGTTGCCCCAGCCGTTGTAGAGGTAGGGCGCGGCCTGCTTGAACCCGGTCGGGGTGCCGCCACCGCCCGGGTCGGTGGTGACGGCGAGGGCGGCGGAGGAGCCGGAGGTGTTGCCGGCCGCGTCGCGGGCCCGGACGGTGAAGCTGTACGCGGTGGCGGGGCTCAGCCCGTTGACGGTGGCTCCGGTGCCGGTGGCCGTGGCGACCTTGGTGGCCCCCTGGTACACGTCGTAGCCGCTCACGCCGACGTTGTCGGTGGCGGCGTCCCACGCGAGGGTGACGCTGCCGGCGGACTTGCCGGTGCTGCGCAGGTTGCCGGGGGCGGTGGGCGCCTGGGTGTCGGCGGGGGTGCCGCCGCCGGGGCCGTCCAGGCTCAGGTCGTCGGCGTAGTAGGTGCCCTGGCCGTACCAGCCGTTGAGGTAGACCTCCGCGCTGGTCTGGGTGGCGCCGGTGGTGAAGGAGACGCTCAGCCTGGTGTAGTCGGCGGCGGAGGTCCAGGCGGAGCCGCCGCCGGTGACACCGAGGTACACATAGCTGCCGCGGACCCAACCGGACAGCGAGTACGTGGTGTTGGGCTGGACGGCGACCGTCTGCGTGCACTTGGCGTTGTCGCTCGCGGTGGCGGCGCCGGCCAGCGCCTTGCCGCCGCCGTGCACGGGGGTGGAGACCACCGAGCCGAGTCCGCCGGTGCAGGACCAGCCGGACAGGGAGCCGGTCTCGAAGCCGGGGTTGGCGAGTTGGTTCGCCGCGTGGGCGGCGGTGGGCGCGGTGAACGCGGCGGCGGCCGCGAGCAGGGCGGCCGCGCCGACGGCGGGCAGTCGGGTGCGCTTGAGCACCGGTGACCTCCAGTGGGGGTGTGGGGGTGGAGGTGCGGGGAGGAGCCCAAAATGGACTGGACCAATTCATGCTGTCAAGTACCGTCCGGCGAGCGGACGGTGAGCAGCCGGCGACCGGACGACGAGCGGCCGGTGGGCAGGGTGGTGAACGGGCCCCGGGCGGAGAACGCCGAAGGCCGCACGACCCCGGGTCCCTAGGGAACCCGTGAGCCTGTGCGGCCTTCGCCCCGACCTCGGCCTTCGCCCCGGTCACGGCACGTTCCGGTCACGGCACGTTCCGGCCGCCGGGGCGGCCGGGCGCGGCGGACGTCGACGCGTCAGCAGTTGGACGGCGCCGCGCTCCCGGCGAAACGGTCGGCGATCCAGGCCAGGTACTCCTGCTGCGCCTCGAAGGGGATCGTGTTGTGCGTCGCGCCCTGGTACTTCGAGTACTCGACCGGCTGGCCGAAGCCGCAGGCCCGCTTGATGTACTGGTCGGTGGAGTGGGGGTTGATGACGGTGTCCGCCGTCCCCTGCATCACCAGCACCGGCGCCACCGTGGTCGCGTAGCCCGGGGTGTTCTCGTAGAAGCGCCGGCTCCAGACCTCCGGCACGTCGCGCAGCGGCTTGAACAGCGTGTCCAGCTGGTGGTTGTCGGCCACGTTGTTCTGGATCACGTCGGCGAAGTGCTCGATGCACGCCACCCCGTCGCCCTCCAGCGCCTGGAGACCGGCCGGCTGGAGCACGTCGGTCGCGCGCAGCTCGGGGTAGGCCGCCAGGAAGCCCCGGTAGACGTTGATCCGCAGCGCCGCGTTGTGCGCCTCCGAGGACTCGTTGCGCGGACCGGGCGGGACGAGGCCGGCGAACTGCGGGCCCAGGTCGGCCGCCGGAGCCAGGGCCGCCACGCCGACCAGATCGAGGTCCGGGCTGTAGCCGGGAGCGTCCTGGCCGACGAACAGCCCCGCGCCGCCGCCCTGCGACCAGCCCAGGACGGCCGTGCGGTTGCCCGCGTGGGCCGACCGGATCTGCTGCGCCGCGGTGACGGAGTCCAGGACGTTGTGCGTCTCGGTCGCGCCGACCACGTACTGGTGGACGCCCGGCGTCCCCAGGCCCTGGTAGTCGGTCGCCACCACGACGTCGCCGCCGCCGAGGAACTGGGTCAGCGCGGGCACGCCGACGTCGATCGAGAAGGGGCTCTGGTAGCTGAAGTAGTCGACGAGGTCCCGGGCCGGGTTCGGGGCGGCGGACGGCGCGCACTGGCGCGGCCCGCCGACCGTCCCGTGGGCCCACGCCACGACGTTCCGCCCGCCGCGCGGGACCGCGCCGGTCGGCCAGGCCACCAGGCCGGAGACGGCGACCGGGGTGCCGTCGTGCAGCGTCGAGCGGTAGAGGATCTTGCAGGCCCGGGCGTGGTCGGGCGCCTCGATGCTCCGGGCCCAGATCAGGTCACCGTGGTGGCCCTTGGGCAGCGGGGACGGGGGCTCGTAGAAGGCGTCGCCGCCGGGGCCGACCGGGACACCGGGGGCGCACCGGCCGGAGTGGTCCGGGCCGCGTCCGTCGTCGGCCGCGGCCGCGTCGGTGCTCAGTGCGGGCAGGGACAGAAAGGTCACGAGGGCAGCCGCAGTGACTGCCCGTAGCCAGGCTCTCATCAGGATTCCCATCGCTGGAGCCGGCTGCCCCGGGCCGGCCTCGGAGGGGCGGCCGCGTGAGCCGGCTTGTCATGGTCGAGCCGAGGCTACTCTGCGCCGACCGGCAATCGACTGATCGTCACCGGCGCCGCGTGTTGCGGGATTCGGTCCGGGATCGACGCGGCAGGCGGGACGGCAGGCGGGACGGTCCGGGTCGCCCCGGGAAAGGAGGTGAAAAGCGGCAGGCGGCCGACGTAGGTTGAAGGCGCCGACCGGCCTGTCCGGCGACACCCGGTGACGGTCGACCACCCGGCGCCCGGCACACCTGATCAGCCGCTCCATCAGACGAATCAGACGAATCAGAGGATCAGATGACCGACCAGTACGACGAGCTCCTCCCCACGACCCGCCGCGCGCTGCTTCACCGGATCGCGGTCGCGCAGGCCGAGGGCCGCACGCCCTCCCTGGTCGCCGCGGTCGTGCGGGACGGCCGGCTGGTCTGGAGCGGTGCCCGCAGCATGGTCGACGGTCATGCGCCCGACGCCGACGTGCAGTACCGGATCGGGTCGCTCACCAAGACCTTCGTCGCCGTCCTGGTGCTCCGCCTCCGCGACGAGGGCCTGCTCGACCTGGCCGACCCGCTGGATCGGCACCTGCCCGGCACCCCGGCCGACGGGGCCACCGTCGCCCAGCTGCTCGCCCACTCGGCAGGCCTGGCCTCCGAGACCCCGGCGCCCTGGTGGGAGCGGACGGACGGCTCGCTGCGCCCGGACCTCGCCGACGTCCTGGAGCGCGAACACCCGCGCAAGCACCCGGCCGGGCGGCTCCACCACTACTCCAACCCGGGCTACGCCCTGCTCGGCGCGCTGGTCGAGCGCCTGCGCGGCGAGCCGTGGGGCGAGGTGCTGCGCCGCGAGGTCCTGGAGCCGCTCGGGATGGACCGCACCACCCTGCTGCCCGAACACCCGCACGCCGGCGGCTTCGCCGTCCACCCCTGGGCCGACGTCATGCTGCCCGAGCCGCTGACCGACACCGGGCTGATGGCACCGGCCGGGCAGCTCTGGTCGACCGTCGCCGACCTGGCCCGGTGGGCCGCCTTCCTGGCCGGCGGCGACCCGAAGGTGCTGGCCGCCGGGACCATCGCCGAGATGCGCCGGCCCGCCACCGGCCCGGAAGGCGAGAACTGGTCCGGCGGGTACGGGCTCGGGCTGCAGCTGCTGCGCCACGAGGGCCGGGTGCTGTACGGCCACACCGGTTCGATGCCGGGCTTCACCGCCGGGCTCTGGGTCAGCGAGGCGGACGGCCTGGCGGCGATCGCGCTCGCCAACGCGACCAGCGGCGGCAGCACCCCGCGGGTCGCGGCGGAGCTGATCGCCCTCACCGCCGAGCACGAACCCCGGCTGCCCGAGCCCTGGCGTCCGCTGTCCTCCGTCGACGAGGAGCTGCTCGCGCTCACCGGGCCCTGGTACTGGGGCGCCGCCGGGCTCACCCTGCGGCTGAAGGCCGACCGCGGCCTCGAACTGGCACCGCTCACCGGCGGCACCCGCAGCTCCCGGTTCCGCGCCGAGCCGGACGGCACCTGGACGGGGCTGGACAACTACTACGCGGGCGAGACGCTGCGGATCGTCCGGTCCGCCGACGGCTCGGTCAGCCACCTGGACATCGGCTCCTTCGTCCTCACCCGCGAGCCCTACGGTCCCGCCGAGGCCGTCCCCGGCGGGGTGGACCCGTCCGGCTGGCAGGCCTTCTGAGGCGTCAGCGCTTCCCGGCGTCCGGTGCGCCGCGACGGGCCCCCGGTGCTCCGGCGCCGGGGGCCCGCCCCTCGGCGCCGGGGCCCGCCCCCTCGTCACCGGCCGACGCCCCGGTCTCCCCGGCCTCCCCGACCGGGGCCGCCGTGCTCCGGCCCGCGGGTTGCGAGCCCCTCGGCCCGGGGCCCGACAGGCGGGCGAGGCGGGACAGGTGGGCGAGGCGCAGCACGTGCGACGCCAACAGCAGGCCGACGACCGTGCTCGGGGGCAGGGCCGCGTCCGTCGCCTCCTCGTCCCAGCCGAGGGCGGCACCGGCCGCCAGGAACGGCACGATCCCCACCACGGGGGCGACCAGCATCGCGAAGGCGAGGGTGCTCCGCCTCCGGTCCTCCTCCCAGCACCGGTCGGACGTGACCTGCAGCGCGCCGGCCATCGCCGCCACCAGCATCCACCAGGGGGAGGTGGGCAGTCCGACGAGCCTCGCCAGCAGGTGGAGCAGGAGCAGCGCGACCGCCAGCTGGACCTGCACCCGGAGGACGTCCCGCAGCTCCGCGGCGATGCTCCGCCGCCGCGCCGCGCCCGGTTTCCACCCCATGGAGCGGAGCATACGGTGGCGCCCGCGCACCGAACAGGTGTCCGGCAGACGGTGAGTGGCCCCATTCAGCAGGTGCACATCTGCGCTCCGCCGAACCGCAACGTGGACGCCAGCCGATGCGGAGAAACATACGGATACCGGTTCGCACGCCCCACGACCGAGCAGTGCGGGCCGGTGCCACGGCGTTCCGTGGCTGCCGTCGTCCGTGCCGCCCTGGAGGGTCCGCCATGACCACCGTCCCCACGTACGCTCCGCCCGCAGTCACCCCCGGCCACACCTCGGTACTCCCCGCCCCGCTCCCGGACCGGCCCACCGCCGGCCGCCCGCTGACCGCCCCGGCCACCCCCGCGTCGGCCACCCCCACGTCGACCGTCCCCGCGCCGACCGTCCCCGCGCCGGCCCTCCTCGGCACGGCGCCCGCGCCCGCGTACACCGTCGCGCTCGCCCGTGACGAGGACGACGTGCGGGCCGCCCAGCTGCTGCGCCACCAGGTCTTCGCCGCCGAGCTCGGCGCCCTGCTGCACAGCCCGGTGGCGGGGCTGGACGTCGACCCGTTCGACGAGTTCTGCGACCACCTGCTGGTGCGCGAGGGCCGGGACGGTCCGGTGGTGGGGACGTACCGGCTGCTGCGCCCCGAGGCCGCGCGGCGGGCCGGGCGGCTCTACTCCGACGGCGAGTTCGACCTGCGCAACCTGGCCCCGCTCCGCGACGGCCTGGTGGAGCTCGGCCGCTCCTGCATCCACCCGGACCACCGGGGCAACGGCGCCGTCATCAACCTGATGTGGGGCGGCATCGCCCGCTACCTCGCCGACACCGGCAACACCTGGGTCGGCGGCTGCTGCTCGATCCCGCTGGACGACGGGGGCGCCACCGCCGCCCGGGTCTGGGACACCGTCAGCGCCAAGCACCTCGCCCCCGAGGAGTACCGGGTCAGCCCGCACCGGCCGTGGGACCCCACCGGCCTGCCGCGGGCCGAGCGGGCCGCGCTGCCGGCACTGCTCCGCGGGTACCTGCGGCTGGGCGCCTGGGTCTGCGGCGCGCCCGCCCACGACCCGGACTTCGCCACCGCCGACCTGTACGTGCTGCTGTCGCTGGAGCGCACCGACCCGCGCTACCTGCGGCACTTCCTCTCCGGGCTCGCCGCGCCGGCCCCGGCCGCCGGGCCCGCCGCGCCCCGCGGTACGGAACCGGCGCCGGGACCGGTCTCATGAGCGTCTGGCTGCCGACCGCCCCCTGCACGCCGGAGACCTGTCTCACCGAGCCCGGCCCGGTGGTGGCGCTCCCCCGGCGCGTCCTCCGCCTTGCCGCCTTCCTGGTCGTGCTGGTGACGGGCCTGGCGCTCACCCCGTCGGTGCGGGCCCTGCCCGGCGGGCTCCGCGACGGGCTGGTCCGGCTCTGGGCCCGCACCCTGCTGGGCGCGCTGGGGGTCTCCGTCCGGCTCGCCCGGCCCCCGGCCGGCGGCGGGGTCCTGGTGGTGGCCAACCACGTCTCGTGGCTGGACATCCCGCTGATCGCGGCCGGCCGACCCGGCCGCTCGCTGGCCAAGACCGAAGTCCGGCACTGGCCGGTGCTCGGCCCGATGGTGGCCTGGGGCGGCACCGTCTTCCTCGACCGCGACCGGCTGCGCGCCCTCCCGGGCACGGTCGCCGCGGTCGCCGAACTGCTGCGCGCGGGCCGCCCCGTGGTCGTCTTCCCCGAGGGGTCGACCTGGTGCGGGCGGGAGAGCGGCCGGTTCCGCCCGGCCCTCTTCGAGGCCGCCGTCCAGGCCGGCGCCCCCGTGCAGCCGGTGACGGTCCGCTACCGGCTCGCGGACGGGCGGGCGACCAGCGCGCCCGCCTTCGTCGGCGAGGACGGCCTGCTCGCCTCGCTCGCCCGGGTGGTGTCGGTCCGTGGCCTGGTGGCCGAGGTGACCTTCCTGCCCCCGATACCGGCCCCCGTGCCCCGGACCGGCCGGCCGGCGGACCGGTGGCAGCCGCGCCGGGAGCTGGCGCGCGCCGCCCAGGCGGCCGTGGAGGCGACCGGGCGATGACCGCCGACCGACGCGACCGGGTGCCCACGGCGGGCACCCGTCGCGCCTGCCCACCGCCCGGGGCGGGGACCGGGGCCGGGGCCGGGGCCGGGGCCGGGGCCGGAAAGAACGGGTGATCGACGGACGGTGGGCCGGGCGGGTAGCCTCGCGGCATCCCGTCCGTTCACCGCCGCTCGCCGCGGTTCGCCGTCGGCCGGCGATCGCCCAGGAGGATTTCGGTCGTGCCCGAGACGTACCCGATCGGCGAGCCGTACGCGCAGGGACTGCTGGAGGTCGGCGACGGCCAGCGGATCCACTGGGAGGCCTCGGGCAATCCGGCCGGCAAGCCGGCCGTCGTGGTGCACGGCGGGCCCGGATCCGGGCACAACCCGGGCAGCCGGCGGTACTTCGACCCCGAGCGCTACCACCTGGTGCTGTTCGACCAGCGCGGCTGCGGGCAGAGCCTGCCGCACGCCTCCGACCCGGCGACCGGCCTGGAGCACAACACCACCGCCCATCTGATCGCCGACATGGAACGGCTGCGCGAACACCTGGGCATCGATCGCTGGTTGCTCTACGGCGGCTCCTGGGGATCGACCCTGATCCTCGCCTACGCGCAGGCCCACCCCGAGCGGGTCTCGGAGATCGTGATCTGCGGGGTCACCATGACCCGCCCCGAGGAGACCGACTGGCTGTACCGCGGCGTCGGCCGCCTGTTCCCCGGCCCCTGGGAGGCGTTCCGCGACGCGCTGCCGCCCGCCGAGCGGACCGGCGACCTGGTGGCCGCGTACAGCCGGCTGCTGAACAGCCCCGACGAGGCCGTCCGACGCAAGGCCGCGCGGTCCTGGGCGACCTGGGAGGACGCGGTGATCGCGCACGAGTCGCTCGGGAAGCCGAACGCCTACTCCGACCGCCCGAGCGACGCGCTGATGGCCTTCACCCGGATCACCGCGCACTACTTCGCGCAGGACGCCTTCCTGGAGGACGGCCAACTCCTGCGCGACGCCGGACGACTGGCCGGCATCCCGGGTGTACTGATCCACGGCCGGCTGGACCTCGGATCACCGCTGAGGACCGCCTGGGAGCTGGCGAAGGCCTGGCCGGACGCCGAACTGACGGTCATTCAGGAATCCGGCCACACCGGGAGCCCGGCCATGGGCGCGGCGGTGTTCGCGGCCATCGAGCGGTTCGCCGGGCCCGCCCGGCACTGACCACGACGACCCTCCACCCCGACCCCTCGGCCGGGACGCGCGCCGGCCGGGTGAGCTCATGCCCCGGGATCCAGCCCGAACCGAGCGGCCACCCGAGCGGCCAGGTCGGCGACGGGAACACCGCCGTCGATCGTGACGGTGTCGAACCCGTGGCCGTCCGCCTGCCTGCGGACCTCTTCGTCCCAGAGGGCGTCGCGTCCGAGGCGTGCGGCGAGGGCGGCCTCGGGGTCGTCGCCGCCCCAGGTGGCGCGCGCACGGGCCGGGTCCGCGTAGCGCGCGGCGAGGGCGTCCCGCCGGAACCGGGGTGTGGGCAGGAGGAAGACGGCCTGGTCGGGCCGGCGCAGCAGCGGCGCGAGGTGACCGGGCAGGATCCCGAAGTAGTCGACCACGACGACGCGGTCGGAGGGCAGGGCGAGGAGGTCCTCGACCAGGAGGCCGACGGTCTCTCCGTGCAGGCCGGCCATCGCCCGGAACACCTGCCGGGCGGTGCGGCCCCGCCACATACCACCCGGGGGCGCTCCGCGCAGGGCGGCCAGGCGCGGGTGGCGCTGCGGCGTGCACCGCGCCAACCAGTCGTGTTCCGCGCGGTCGCCGTCGTACACGGCGATGTCGTGCCGGTCGGCCAGGATCCGGGCCAGCGTGCTCTTGCCGGCAGCCGTGCCGCCGGCGATCCAGCGCACGTGCGTCAGCGGATCGGCGGGTTCTCCACGCGTGTCAGCGTCCGAGGAAGGGGAGGCCATGCCCACCATGGTCCCGGTCGCCGCCTGAAATGTGCAGTCTTGTTCTTGCCGCGCGGCACGCCGATGATGGAGGAGAGGGGGCCGGCCCACCGAGCCGTCCAGCCGGAGCGGGTGGCGTCGGCAGAGGCGCCCGTTCGGGCTCCGTCGCTTCGAGCAGGAGCGGGCCGCGGCCGCTCACGAGTGGAGGGACGAGCGACCCGCCCGCATCCCACCCGGCCCGGGCGTCTCCGCCGCCAGGAGGACCCGGCGCAGCAGGTCGGAGAGTTGGCGGCGTTCGTCGGGCGCCAGGACGCCCACCAGGCGGCGCTCCTCGCGACCGACGACGTCCAGCGCCTCGCTCCAGGCGGCCCGACCGGCCCCGGTGAGCTCGATGTCGACCCGGCGCCGGTCCTCGACGGAGGGGGTGCGGACGATGAACCCGCGCCGCTCCAGGGCCTCCAGGCGGCCGGTCACCGAGGCGGGCGCCAGACCGAGGTCGTCGCGCAGATCGGACGGCACGGCCCGACCGCCCCTCCCGGCCAGGACGTGGAGCGTGTCGAACTCGTGCTTCTGCAGGCCGTAGTCGGCCAGACTCTGCTCGCGCACCCGGCCCAGGTGCCGCAGGAGCTTGGTCATCCGGGTGACGGCGCCCTCGATGTCCGGGTCGAGCCGCGGCAGGACCGGGAGCCAGCGCTCGACATGGCCGTCGGTCGAGTCGCGCGGCCGGTCGCCCTCCCCGCCCCGCGGCCGGTCACGCTCCTCACCGTGGGACTCGCCCCCCGGCTCGTCACGTCTCTCGTCGGCTGGTCGCTCGGGGTGTTCCATGGGTCGAGTCTAGGGTCCGGCGAAATGAGGAAGATATTTCGTTGCCGAAACTTCGGTACCGAAATATAGTTCCCGCCGTGACCCATCCACTGAGACTCCCCGACTTCCGGCTGCTCTTCCTCGGCCGGACCATCTCCACCCTCGGCGACGCGATCGTCCCCGCCGCCCTCGCCATCGCGATCACCAGGGCCACCGGCTCCTCCGGCGCGCTGGCCCTGGTCCTGGGCTGCGCCATGGTGCCGCGACTGCTGCTGCTCCCGCTGGGCGGCGTGGTCGGGGACCGCTTCAACCCCCGGGCGGTGGCCCTGACGACCGATCTGGTGCGGGCCGCCGCCCAGCTGTTCGTCGGGGTCGAGCTGATCGGCGGGGAGCCCAGCCTGGCCCACATCGCCGCCGCCGAGGCGCTCGGCGGCATCGCCTCCGCGTTCGCCCTCCCGACCGCCTCCCCACTGGTCGCGGGCACCGTCGAGAAGGCCCTGCGGATGCGGGCCAACGCGCTGCTCGCCTCCGTCAGCAACGCGGCACGACTGGGCGGCCCCGCCCTGGCCGGAGTCCTGGTGTACACGGCCGGCGCCGGCTGGGCCTTCGTCCTGGACGGCGCCTCCTTCGTCGTCAGCGCCGCGCTCCTGACCAGGATCACCGTCCGGCACACCCCCGCGGAGCGCCGCCCGCTCTTCACCGAGCTGGCCGAGGGCTGGGGCGAGTTGCGCTCGCGGAGCTGGTACTGGACCAGCCTGATCGCGCACGGCACCTGGAACGGCGCCGCCGCGGTGCTGCTCACCCTCGGCCCGCTGATCGCCACCCGGGACCTGGGCGGCGACGGGGTCTGGATCGCCATGACGCAGGCCGGCGCACTCGGTCTGCTGGCCGGATCGCTGCTCGCCGGGAAGGTCCGGCCGAGCCGACCGGTGCTGATCGCCAACCTCGGCCTCGCCCTGTACGCGCTCCCCCTGGCGGCCCTCGCGGTGGCCGCCCCGGCGCCGGTGACGGTCGTCTGCTACGCGCTCGCGATGACCGGTCTCGGCTTCCTCAACCCGGTCTGGCAGACGGCGGTTCAGCAGGAGTTCCCCGCCCAGGTCCTGGCCCGCGTCACCTCCTACGACTGGCTGCTCTCGCTGGCCGCCGCCCCGCTCGGGTACACCCTCGCCCCGCTCGCGGCGGACGCCTGGGGCAGCACCGTCCCCCTGCTGGTGGCGGCCGCGCTGGTGGCGCTGGCGTGCGTGGGCACCGCGGCGGTACCGGGCGTGCGCCGGGTCGGGCGCAGCACGCCGACGGCGACGGCGACGGCGACGACCGAGCCGGCGGGTGCCGCCCCCGCGCCGGTCGAACCGACCGGGCCGGCCGGCGGTTCCGGGGCCGGCCGAACGGCCGGGTGAGCCCGCCGGACCTCCCGTGCGGGAGGCGGGAAGCGCGGCCCCGCGGTGCACTCCTGGCCACCCGATCGGCCCCCTACGATACGAGCATGATCGCCTACGCCCCAGCGGCCCTCTTCTTCGTCCTGTGCGGGATCGGGGTCCTGCGCGACCGACGCCGGTTCAGCAATGCCGTCCTGCTCGGCATAGCCGTCTCCTTCCTCGCGCTGGCGCTGCTCGCCGAGCTGCGCAAGGCCCCGACGCTGGTCGTCGAGCTGGCGGCGGTCGCCATCGTCCTGCTGCCGGCGATCGGGACGCTGGCACTCGTCGGCTTCCTGATCGCCAACGGCCTGACCATGGTCCGCAAGGAGGGCAGGCGCCCCGCCAACCTGCTCTCCCTGCTCGCCGGGCTCGGCATTCTCTCGGTGATCACCCTGCTCGTCGCGGCGGTGCTCACCCGCTCGTACCGGCTGGGCGTCCTCGCCGGCACGGCCGTGCTGGTGGTCGGCTACATCTCCTTCCTGTTCGTCTGCTTCGTGGGCTACGCCTTCCTGTACGGCCGTCACCGGCCGCGCCGGGACGTGGACTTCGTCGTGGTGCTCGGCTCCGGCCTGATCGGCGGCGACCGGGTGCCGCCCCTGCTGGCCAGCCGGCTCGACCGGGGTCGCGAGGTGTACGAGAAGCAGGCCGCGCGCGGCAACCCACCGGTGCTGATCACCTCGGGCGGGCAGGGGCCGGACGAGAAGCTGCCGGAGTCCCACGCGATGGCCGACTACCTCGTCCGGCGCGGCTTCCCCGAGGCGCACCTCGTCCGCGAGGACCGCTCGCGCACGACGGAGGAGAACCTGCTCCTCTCCAAGGTGATCATGGAGCAGGCCAAGCCCGGCTACCGCTGTGTGATCGTCACCAACAACTTCCACGCCTTCCGGGCCGCTCTGACGGCCCGGAAGACCGGTGTGACCGGGCAGGTGTTCGGCTCCCCCACCGCGGCGTACTACTGGCCGAGCGCGACGATCCGCGAGTTCGCCGCCGTCTTCCTCTCCCACAAGCTGGTCAACTTCGGCATCTGCGGCTTCCTCGCCCTGTGCGGAGTGCTCGCCGCCGCGCTCTGAGACACCCGCACCGCGCCCCTTCCTCCCGTGCCCCGGCCGCCGAAGCGGACCGGGGCCGCTGCGTCATGCCGACGGACGCGGGGCCAGGACCGCACAGGTGGTGCTCCCGTGCGCGTACAGCTTGCCGTCCTCCACCCCGACCACCCGCGCCTCGGCCGTCGCGAGGGTCCGGCCGACGTGCAGGGCGATGCCCTCGCACCGCAGCCTCCCCGAACCGGCGAACACCGGGCGGACCATGTGCACGTTCAACTGGGTGGTGGTGTACCCGGTGCCGGCGGGCAGCAGGCTCATCACGGCGCAGCCGAGTGCCGAGTCGAGCAGGGTGGCGAGGTAGCCGCCGTGAATGGTGTTCATCGGGTTGAAGAGGTGGTCGCCGACCTCGCCCTCGAAGACCGCCCGGCCCGGCCCGGCGTCGACCAGGCCGAAGCCCAGCGTGCTCGACATCGACGGCGGCTGGATCCGGCCCGCGAGGATCTCGTGCAGGATCTCCTCCCCCGTCAGGTGCGAGAACCGGGAGACCGGCGGGCCGGCCTGCCAGTGGTGGGTACGGCTGCGCAGCGCCTCGTCCGGCACGGGCTTCTCTTCGTGGAATTCGTGCGTGCTCATGGGACCAACCTGCCTGCTCCGCCCGTCCCGCTCAACTGCGATTCGCACCGCGGCGGCGACGCCAATGGCGCCGCCGGACATGACGGGCCGGGCGGGGGCGGGTGACCGTCACATACCTCCCGGCGGCCGGACGCGCCACGCTGCACGGCATCCCACCGAACTCCTCCCCCACCCAGGAGTCCCCCCATGGCGCTGTTGCCAGTACCCGGGTCCACCTCGCCCACCAGGTCCGCCGGCTCCGGTCCCGCCTCCGATCCCGCTTCTGCCGCGCCCGCCCCGCCGTTCACCGCCCCGCCCCGCCCCACCGGACCGCCCCGCCGCGGTGGGCGACTCGCGCGCCGCACCGGGGCTGCCCTGCTGGCCGTGGCGGCACTCGCCGCCGCCACGCCGGCCTCTGCCGCCACCACCGAGGACCGCTCGGGCGCCGCGAGCTCCGAGGCCGCCGACGTGGCGGGCGGGACCTACCAGCAGGTCACCGGGTTCGGCAGCAACCCGGGGAATCTGGCGATGTACACCTACACCCCCGCGGGCCTGCCGGCCGGTGCGCCCCTGGTGGTGGCGCTGCACGGCTGCGTGCAGACCGCCGGCGACTACTACCGCAACTCCGGTTGGACGACGTTCGCCGACCGGTACGGCTTCGCCGTGGTGTTCCCGCAGACCGGCACCGCCAACAACAGCCTCTCCTGCTTCAACTGGTTCGACGCCGCCAAGGACGGCCGGGGCGCGGGCGAGGCCCGATCGGTGGTCGAGATGGTCGCCAAGGCCGGGGCGCTCTACGGCTCGGACGGCCACCGGGTGTTCGTCACGGGCCTCTCCGCCGGCGGCGCGATGGCGGCCGACCTGCTGGCCGACTACCCGGACGTGTTCGCGGGCGGGGCGATCGACTCCGGCCTGCCCGCGCACTGTGCCACCACCCAGAGCGCCGCCTCGGGGTGCCAGAACAACGACCAGCGCCTCACCCCGGCCCAGTGGGGTGACAAGGTCCGCCGGGCCTATCCGGGCCACACCGGGCCGTGGCCCCGGGTGGCGATCTGGCAGGGCACCGCGGACACCACCGTCAAACCGGTGAACGGCACCGAGCTGCGGGACCAGTGGACGGATGTGTGGGGCATCGGCCAGAACGCCTCCACCACCCGGAGCCTGCCGGGCGGCACCACGCAGTCCGTCTACGACGACGCGAGCGGCCGGCCCGCCGTGGCGCTGTACTCCGTCGCGGGCATGGGCCACGGACTCGCCGTCAGCCCGGGCCCGGGTGCCGACCAGTGCGGGGCGACCGGCGCCTACTTCCTCGACACCATCTGCTCCAGCTACTACACGGCGCAGTTCTGGGGCCTGGACGGCGCGGGCCCGACCACGCCCTCGCTGCCCGCCCCCACCGACCTGACCGCGACCGCCACCGGCCCGGATTCGGTCGCGCTCGGCTGGCAGGCCACCACCGGCGCCGCCTCGTACCTGCTGTACCGGGACGGCGTACGGGTGGCCGCCCCGACCGGGACCTCGCACACCGACCTCGGGCTGAGCCCCGGGACCTCGTACACCTACACGGTGGCCGCCGTCGACCCGGCGGGTGTCGTGGGCGCCCGTTCCGCCGGACTGACGGTCACCACCGCCGGCGGCGCGCCGCAGTGCTTCACGGACAGCAACTACGACCAGGTGAAGGCGGGCCGTGCGACGCAGTCCGGCGGCCTGACCTTCGCCCTGGGGTCCGGACAGGCCATGGGCCTCTGGAACACCTTCACGACCCACACGCTGCAGCAGACCGGGCCCGGCTACTTCGTCCTGGCCGACGGCCGGTGCTGAACCGCCTCCGGCCGTGAGGCGCTGCCGGACCGGGGCCCGGGGGCGGAAAAGCGCTGGTCCCGGCACTTGACGAAAGGTTGACCTGTTCACGGCAGAACGTTGGCGGGCCCCGACCCTATGGTCGGCGCATGCCCCCACAGCCCATCGGGCGGACCGCCCTGCCCGTCCTGCCCTACCGCAAGCCCACCCCCGGCCGGGACTACTGGGTGCTGGACGACGTGCTGCCCGATCCGGACGCGGTCCGCGAACGCTGCCTGGCCCGGGGCGACTGGACCGAGGGCTACCCCTACCGGCCCGAGACCTGGCCCGGCCTGCGCACCATGCCGGGTCTGGAGCCGGCCGAGCTCGCCCGGGTGGAGGCGCTGGTCCGCAAGGCGACCGGCGCCTCCGGGCTCTGGGTCCAGAGCACGCCCGGCGGCGGCACGCTCAACCACAACTGCGTCCAGCTGGTCGGCGCCGGCGAGTCGGAGTCCCGGCCCCACACCGACTCGCGGGCGCTCTGCCGCTACGCCGCCGTCCTCTACCTCAGCCCCGGCGCCCCCAAGGAGGCCGGCACCAGCTTCTACCGCCAGCAGTTCCCGGGCGGACGCCTCGGCGGCAACCTCGTCGACGCGCCGCACAACAACCTCGTCGACGCGCTCGGCACCCGGCGCGTCCCGGGCGACGCCTTCACCGAGGACGTCCGCGTCCCCAACCGCTACAACCGGCTCCTCCTGTACCGCGCCAACCTGATCCACAGCGCCACCGGCTACTACGGCATCCCGCTGGAGGAACGGCGGATGACGGCCGTCTTCTTCTGGATGGCCTGACCCGCCGGACGACGGAAGGCCCGACCCCGGCCGACCCGCCGACCCGCCCGTCCGGGTTGGCGGCACGCGCGCCGGGGGAGACAGCGTTCATGGAGAGCGACCTCCCACCGGACGCGGCGCCCGGCACCACGACCGGCCCGGCCGGTACAGCCGGAGGCACGACCGGCGACACGACCGGCAGACCGACCGGCGGCACGACCGGCGGACCGACCGGCGGACCGACGACCGAGGCCGTGCGCCCCGAGTGGTCCGGCATCGACCGGATGACCACCCTCGACCTCGTCCGGCTGATGAACGCCGAGGACCGCACCGTCGCCGAGGCCGTGGCCGGGCAGCTGGAACCGATCGCCGCCGCGGCCGAGGCGATCGCCGCCCGGATGGCCCGCGGCGGGCGGCTGGTGTACGCGGGGGCGGGCACGGCGGGGCGGCTCGGCGTCCTGGACGCGAGCGAGTGCCCGCCCACCTTCAACACCGCCCCCGGCCAGGTCGTGGGCCTGATCGCGGGCGGGCCGGCGGCCCTGGTCGGTGCCGTCGAGGGCGCGGAGGACCGCCCGGACCTCGCCCGCGCCGACCTGGACGCGCTGGCACTGACGGCGGCCGACAGCGTCGTGGGCGTCTCCGCCTCGGGCCGGACCCCGTACACGGTGGCGGCGCTCCGACGGGCCCGCGCGACGGGAGCGCTGACCGTGGGCCTGGCCTGCAACCGGGGTTCCGCCCTGGTGGCGGCGGCCGAGCTGGGCATCGAGGTGGAGACCGGCCCGGAGGTGCTGGCCGGCTCGACCCGGCTCAAGGCGGGCACCGCGCAGAAACTCGTGCTGAACCTGCTCTCGACCGCCGTCATGGTCCGCCTCGGCAAGACCTACGGAAACCTGATGGTCGACGTGCGGGCGGGCAACGCGAAGCTCCGTGACCGGGCGCAGCGGATCGTCGCGACCGCCACCGGCGCGGACGAGGAGACGGTCCGGAGCGCGCTGGCCGCCACCCGCGGCGAGGCCAAGGACGCCGTCCTGGTCGTGCTCGCCGGAGTGGACGCGCCGACCGCCGGCCGGCTGCTCGCCGCCTCGGGCGGACGGCTGCGCGAGGCCCTGGAGTCGGCCCGGGCCCAGGGCTGACCCGAGGCCTCCGGGCCGGCGGTGTCGTGGTGCGGCCCGGTCACCCGAAGCGGACGGCTCCCCGCTCGACCACCTCGCCGAACCGGGGCAGGTCGAGATCGACCGCCGACCGGTGCTCCGCCTCCGTCAGGGCCGCCAGGGCCTCCTCGACGAACACCAGCTCGTAGCCGTGGTCGGCGGCCGCCCGGGCGGTCGACTCCACCCCCAGGTTGGTCGCGATGCCGGCGAACACGAGCGTGTCCACCCCGCGCGCTTGAAGCAGCTCGTGCAGCCCGGTGCCGTGGAAACCCCCGATGGTCCGCTTCACCAGCACCGCGTCGGCCAGTGCCGCCACCTCCGGGACCAGCGCGCTGCCGGGCGGCTGCTCGGCGACGTTCGGGCGCTCGACGCGCAGGGCGACGACGGGGGCGCCGGCGGCCTGGAAGTCCGCCGCCAGTTCCAGCGACACCGCGAGGACGTCGGCCCCCGGGCGCGGGGCCAGCGGAAGGGCGACGATCCGGTCCATCAGGTCGACCAGGACGAGCGCGGTCCGGCCGGAGTCAAGGGTTCGCATGGCGGATCACGCTAGCGGATCACCGGGCCGGAAGCCTTCTCCCGGGCGAGCGCGCTCCGGCGCCCCTCGATCGGCACCCGCAGGCCGCACTCGAAGCCGGCGGCGTGGTCGGTCGTCCGCAGCACGTCGGCGGCCCCGCGGCAGCGGCAGCTCTCGCAGAACCCTCTTCCGGGAGGGCCGCTCCGCGCCGCCACCCGCGGTCAGGCCCCGAGTTCGCTCCGGTGCACCAGGGCCACGGCCCGGCCGTCGACCAGGACGAGCGCGGCGTCCTGACCGGGCCCGAGCGCCTCCCGGGCCTCGGAGAGCGGCTGGCCGACGCCGACCGTCGGCAGGGCCGGGCCGAGCAGCCCGGCGACCGGGCCGTCCGGCGCCGCCCGGCCCTCGGCGACCGCCCGCTCGACGGCGGCCGAGGAGAGCGAGCCGAGCACCTCCGTCGCGCTGATCCCGTACGGGCGCTCCGGGCGGGCCAGCACCACGGGGGCGACGCCGCCGGGCACCCCGCGCAGCACGGCCAGGGCCTCGGCGAGCGAGGCGTCCGAAGCGACCGCGGCCGGCCGGCCGGACAGCTCCGACCACCCGCCGGGCCGGGCCGGCCCACCGGCCGCCGCGTCCAGCACCGCCCGGACGGTCGGCTCGGTGTCGTCGGCGCTTCGCGGCTCCTCCAGGAATCCCCACCGGCGCAGCCAGTCGTCGCTGTACAGCTTGGAGAGGTAGGAGCGGCCGGAGTCCGGCAGCAGCACCACGACGAGGTCCTCCGGACCGAGCCGGCGCGCCACCCGGAGCGCGGCCGCCACCGCCGTGCCCGAGGAGGGGCCGGCCAGCAGTCCCTCCTCGCGGGCCAGTCGCCGGGCGGTCAGCAGCGACTCCCGGTCGGGGATCCGTTCGAAGCCGTCGACGACCTCGCGGTGGTAGGAGTCCGGCCAGCGGTCCTCGGCGGTGCCGGGGTGGAGGAAGTGGCCGATGCTGTCGACGAAGTAGGGGCTGCCGTCGCCACCGCCGTAGCAGGAGGACTCCGGGTCCGCGCCGACCACCGTGACGCTGCCGCCGGAGACCTTCTTGAGGAAGGCCCCGGTGCCGCTGATGGTGCCGCCGGTGCCGACTCCGGCCACGAAGTGGGTCACCCGGCCCGCGGTCTGCTCCCAGACCTCGGGGCCGGTGGTCCGCACGTGCGCGTCGGGGTTGGCGGGATTGTCGTACTGGTTGGCCAGCCAGGCGCCGGGGATCTCCTCGGCGAGCCGCCGCACCACGTTGAACAGGTGGTCCGGGTGCTCGGCGGGCACCGTGGTCGGGGCGAGCACCACCTCCGCGCCGTAGGCCCGCAGGATGTCCGACTTCTCGACGGCGGCCCGGTCGGCCACCGCGGCGATCACCCGGTAGCCGCGCCGGCGGCCGACGATGGTGAGGCCGATCCCGGTGTTGCCGGAGGTCGCCTCGATGATCGTCCCGCCGGGCCGCAGCAGGCCGTCCCGCTCGGCCGCCAGCACCATCGACAGCGCGGCGCGGTCCTTCACGCTGCCGCCGATGTTGAGGAACTCCGCCTTGGCGTACACCGGAGCGGCGAGGCCGGCGCCGAGCCGGGCCAGCCGGAACAGCGGTGTCCCGCCGATCGCGTCGACCACCGATTCATGGACCGTCATGCGACTCCTCGTCCCGGTACCCCGCTGCGCGCGGCTGCCGCCGGGCGTCTCGAACGCCGCGGCCGCCGCGAGTGCCGTGACCGCCGCGAACACTGCGGCCGCCGGGACGAAAGGGTTCCACCGGACGATCGCCCGGCGCAAGAGGACCCGCGGCCGGGCGCCCGCCCCGGCGGGCGGGTCACGCCTCCTGGGAGTCGAGCCAGTGCAGCAGCACGGTGCGTTCGGTGGCGGTGCCCGTGGGGTTCGCGGGATCCAGCGCCCAGTGCCGGATCCGCCGGACGGTCTCCGGGTCGAGGTCGAGGTAGAGCCGCCAGTGCGCGCGGGGGTGGCAGTTCGGGTCGCGCGGCTCGTCGCAGCGGTGGCAGTGGGTGAAGAAGGCGTCCACCATCCGGTGCACGATCAGCTCGTCGGACATGGAAGCCGCGTTTCCCTCGCTCGATGCGTGACGCCGGCCTCCACGGGCCGGCGCTTCCCCTCCAGGGTGCGCAGCGGCCTGCCCCGGACGGGAGGGACGAACGTCCCGCGCACGGGCCGGGGAACGCCGGAGGCCCGGTACCCGTGGGGGTGGGTACCGGGCCGATCGGGGGGTGGCGGTCAGCCGCGGCCCGAGGACTTCTGGGTGCGGCGGGAGACCGAGTCCAGGACGACGGCGGCCAGCAGCACGGCACCGGTGATCATGTACTGGATCGCCTGGGCGGCGTGCACCATGTCCAGGCCCGTGGTGATGGACTGGATGACCAGGATGCCGAGCAGGGCCGACCAGGTCTTGCCGCGTCCGCCGAAGAGGCTGGTGCCGCCGATGACGGCGGCCGCGATGGCGCTCATCAGGACGTTGCCGCTGCCCAGCGTCTTGTCCGCCGAGCCCTGCTGGGAGGCGATGAACAGGCCGCCGAGGCCGGCCAGGCCGGCCGAGATCATGAAGACCGAGATCCGGACCCACGCGACGTTGATGCCCGCGCGGCGGGCGGCCTCGATGCCGCCACCGACCGCGAAGATCTGCCGGCCGTAGGAGGTGCGGCGCAGCACGAAGTCGGTCAGCACGACGACGCCCAGCAGGATGACCAGCGGCAGCGGCAGGCCGCTGTCCTGGTTGAGGGTGTAGGCGCCGGCCAGGGCGAGCACCGCGAGGGCGCCGGTGCGCAGCGCGATCTCGCCGGTGGTGCGGGCGGGCAGGCCGGCGGCGGTGCGGCGGCGGGCGTCCAGGAGCTGGCCGCCGAGGAACAGGCCGATCGCGAGGACGGCGGCCAGCCAGGCGAAGGCGATGTCGCCGTCGCCCAGGAAGTAGGTGTCCAGGTTGGCGACGACCCCGTCGTTGATGTTGTTGACGGTGCCGAGCTTGCCGAGGACGTAGTCCTGCAGGCCGCTCCAGGCGAGCATGCCGGCCAGCGTGACGACGAAGGCGGGTACGCCGATCCGGGCGAAGAAGAAGCCGTGCAGGGCACCCATGGCCACCGCGGCGGCGAGGGCGAGCAGGATCGCCAGCCCCTCGTTGAGCCCCTGGCGCACCGCGAGGACGGAGGTGATGGCCGAGCAGACGCCCGCTATGGAGCCCAGCGAGAGGTCGATCTCCCCGAGCAGCAGGACGAAGACGACGCCGACCGCGATCAGACCCGGACCGGCGATCCACTTGGTGATGTTGGTCAGGTTGTCGGCCTGGAGGAAGTGGCCGGTGACGCTCTGGAAGATGACGGCGATCAGGACCAGGCCGATGACGACGGGCAGCGAGCCGAGGTCGCCGCTCTTGATCTTGCGGCGGAACTCCTCCAGGTAGCCGGCGACGCCGCCCTGGCGGACCAGCAGGCGCGGGTCGGCCGCCGGTGCCGGGGCGTTGGTGGGGGTGGTCTGGCTGGTGCTCACTTCGCTTCCTCCGCGATACGTGCCTGGCGCCGGGTGACGGCGTTGTCGGTGGCGCCGGTGATGGCGGAGATGATCTCCTCGTGCGAGGTGCCGGCCACCGGGAAGACCCCGTTGTTGCGGCCCAGGCGCAGGACGGCGACGGTGTCGGCGACCGCCTTGACGTCCGCCATGTTGTGGCTGATCAGGATGACGCCGAGGCCGCGCTGGCGCAGCCGCTCGACCAGGTCGAGGACCTGGGCGGTCTGCTCGACGCCGAGGGCGGCGGTCGGCTCGTCGAGGATGACGATCTTGGGGTCGCCGACCAGGGCGCGGGCGATCGCCACGACCTGGCGCTGGCCGCCGGAGAGTGCGGCGATCGGGATCCGCACGCTGGGGATGCGGATCGAGAGGGTGTCCAGCAGCTCCTTGGCGCGCCGTTCCATGGCGACCTCGTCCAGCGTGCCGAAGCGGCGCAGCTCGCGGCCCAGGAAGAGGTTGGCGACGACGTCGAGGTTGTCGCAGAGCGCGAGGTCCTGGTAGACGGTGGCGATGCCGAGTGCCTGGGCGTCCTGGGGGCGGGTGACGCGCACCGCGCGCCCCTCCCAAGTGATTTCACCCTCGTCGATCGGGTGAACTCCTGCGATCGTCTTCACCAGGGTGGACTTGCCGGCGCCGTTGTCGCCGACCAGCGCGACGACTTCACCGGCATGGACGTCGAGGTCGACGTCGGTCAGTGCCTGGACAGCGCCGAAGCGCTTGGAGACCGCGCGCAGCGCCAGTACGGGTGCGCCTGTCACGTGAACCATCTCCTGCGGGGTAGTGCGTGGGGTGGGGTGGGGTTCCTGCGCGGGTCGGAGGGGCGGCGCCCCCCGGACGGGACGGGGGGCGCCGTGGCCTTCGTGCCCGGCGGGCGCGCTACTTGACGCCGGCGGTGGTGCAGGCGGCGGCGAAGTCCGCGGTGCAGATGTCCGCGGCCTTGTAGAGGCCGTCGGCGATGACGGTGTCGTTGATGTTGGCCTTGGTGACGACCTTGGGCTCCAGCAGCTTGGCCGGGATGCCCTTGTCGGTGTCGCTGTCCACGGTGGACGGCGCCGCGGCCTTGAGGTCCTTGCCCTGCAGGAGGTTCACGGCGAGCTCGGCGGCGCTGTCGGCGAGCGGCTTGTAGGCCTTGTAGATGGTGTAGGCCTGGTCGCCGGCGACGATCCGCTGGACGGCGTCGAGACCGGCGTCCTGACCGCCGACCGGCACGGTGATGCCCGCGGCCTTCAGCTGGGTGATGATGGCGCCCGCCATGCCGTCGTTGGCGGAGTAGACGCCCTGGAAGCCGTCCTTGCCCAGCTGGGTGATGGCGGCACCGGTCTTCTGGCCGGCGACGGTGGGCTTCCACTCGCCGGACTGCTCGTAGACCACCTTCTTGACCTTGCCGTCCAGCACCTTGTGCGCCCCGGACTTGAACTGGGCGGCGTTGGGGTCGGCCTCGTCACCGTTGATCATGACGATGTTGGCGTCGGCGGCCTTGGCGCCCAGCGCGTCGACCAGCGCCTGGCCCTGGAGCTCGCCGACCTTCTCGTTGTCGAAGGAGACGTAGGCCGCGACCGGGCCGGTGGCGAGCCGGTCGTAGGCGATGACCTTGACGCCCTTGTCCGCCGCCTCCTTCACCCAGGACTGGGTGGACTTGGCGTCGTAGGCGTCCAGGATGATCACCTTGACGCCCTGGGCGATCAGGGTGTCGAACTGCTGCTTCTGCTTGGCGGCGCTGCCCTCGGCGTTGCTGTACTGCACCTTGCAGTCCGGGCAGAGCGCGGTGACCTTCGCCTGGATGAACGGCCGGTCGAAGGACTCGTAGCGGGTGGAGGAGGCGTTCTCCGGGAGCAGCAGGCCGATGGACTTGCTGTCCCCGGAGCTCGCGGAGTCCTTCTTGTCACTGCCGGCCTTGCCGCAGGCGGCCATGGAAAGGGCCATCGAGACCGCTGCGGTGCCAATGACGACGCGACGCATCGTTGCGTTCATGTGGGGAGTGCCTCCGTGACGGTGCCGCAGCGCTGCGGCGGGGTGGGAGGAGTTAATCCGGCTTCGGCATATGACGTCAATAAGTAAATCCAAGCCCTCACGAATCAGATCTTTTCGTTATCTTCGTGAACGCCACCTCCCCATTGAAACTTGGAGGAACCTCCGAGTATCAACCTGGCAGGACATGACAGAACGGACAAATAGTCGCGGCTCGGCGACTGTCACCTGGTATGAACCTAAAAAGGGGGAGGGAACGCGCAGGGCCACTCCTCCACCCCCTCACCGCCGCACTCTTGACAAGAACAGAGCAAAGTGCCCTGTGCGTTCAAGACTTAGATCAACAGGAGCGGAAGCCTGCGGATCTGACGCTCAGTCGGCGACGGCCGGGAGCAGCACACGGGCCCGGTAGCGCCCGGGCGTGGTACCGAAGAGGCGGTTGAACGCGTGCGAGAGCGCGTACGGGGTGCTGTAGCCGACCTGCCGGGCGATCACGTCCAGCGGGTCGTCGGTGTCGTCGGTGTCCCGGAGCAGCGTCGCCGCGCGGGTCAGCCGCCACCGGGCGAGGTAGCCCATCGGCGGCCGGCCGGCCAGGGCGGTGAAGCGCCGGGTGAGGGTCGCGCGGGAGACACCGGCGTGGGCGGCGAGGCCCTCGGTGCTCCGGGCCCGGGCCGGATCCTCGTGCACGGCGCGCAGGGCCGCGGCGACCACCGGGTCGCCCAGGGCCGCCCGCCGAGCGCCTCCGGCAGGAGGAGCGGCGGCTGATGTTCGCCGACAGCATCACCCCCGTGCTGCGCAGCGGGCAGGCCGTGCTCTGGGAGCGCGGCCACCGGATCGACGAGGGCCTCACCCTGGAGGCGGCGCCGGGCCACACCCCCGGTTCCCCGGTGCTGCGGCTCGACTCGCGCGGCGAGCGGGCCGTCTTCGTCGGCGGCCTGCTGCACGGTCCGGTCCGGCTCCTCCACCCCACGTGCAACAGCTGCTTCCGCGAGGACCCGGCGCAGGCCGCCACCAGCCGGCTGCGCGTGCTCGAACGGGCGGCGGCCTCACACGAACTGGTGATTCCGGCGCACTTCGGCGGGGCGGGCGCCGTCGAGGTGCGGCGCGCCGGTTCGGGGTTCGCCGTCGCCCGCTGGGCCTCCTGACGGCCGCCGGGCAGGAACCCGGTACCCCGGCGGGCCCCAGCCCCCCAGCCCCCCCGGCGGGTCCCCACCCCCGGCCGGCCGCCTACCGCCGGACGGCCTCCACCAGCCGGGCGAGGTCCTCCTCCGCCAGCTCCGGGTGGGCGAGCAGCAGGTCGCGGACGGCGGTCAGCACCGGGCCGCCGTCCACCAGCCCGAGGTCCTTGGCGGCCAGCCGGACGGGGAAGTCCGCGTCCTGGCTGCGGGCGCGGGCCACCACGCCGGCGAGCGGCCCGCCGGCCAGGGCGCCGAGGGCGAGGCCGTCCGGCAGGCCGAGCGAGTCGGCCAGCGCGAGCGCCTCGGCGACCAGCGCGACTCCCCCGACCATCGCGCCGATCAGGACGACCTTGAGGGCGGCGCCCGAGCCGGGACCACCGCAGCGGACCACCGTGCCGAAGGTCTCCAGCAGGGGCTGCGCCCGGTCCAGGTCCTCCGGCCGGCCGCCGGTCAGCACGGTCAGCGTGCCGGCGGCGGCCGGACCCACGCTGCCCAGCACCGGCGCGTCCACCAGGGCGGCGCCGGCGGGCAGGCGGGCGCGCAGCGCCGCCGTGGCGGCCGGTCCGACGGAGGACATGTCGATCCAGAGCGTGCCGGGGGCCAGCTCCGCCGCGAACCGGCCGGCCACCGACTCCACCGCGGCCGGGTCCGCGAGCATCGTGACCACGACGCCCGCCCCCCGCACCGCCTCGGCCGGGGTGGCCGCGGCGTCGAGCCCTTCGGTCCTGGCGGGCGTGCGGTTCCACACCGTCAGCGGGTGTCCGGCGGCGGCGAGTCGACGGGCCATCGGCAGACCCATCCGGCCGAGTCCGAGGAATGCGATCTTCTCCATGGCCTCCACTCTAGGGAGCGCCGGGACAGGCGACAAGCGAATGTCTCGCATGGTAGCCATGCGGTATGGACATGGCTTGGCTCGAAGTCTTCCGCACCGCGGCGCACGTGGGATCGTTCACCGCGGCCGGCGAGCGGCTGGGGTTCACCCAGTCCGCGATCTCCCGTCAGATCTCCACCCTGGAGGCGGAGTTCGGTGCTCCGCTGTTCGACCGCCTGGCGCGCGGCGTCCGGCTCACCGAGCACGGGCGGACGCTGCTGCCGCACGCCGAGGCGCTGCTCGACCGGCTCGACGGCACCCGCCGGGAGCTGAGCGCACTGACCGAGCTGAGCGTCGGGCGGCTGCGGGTCGGCGCGTTCGACAGTGCCAACGCGGCGCTGGTGCCCGGCGCGCTGGCGGCCTTCCGGGCGGCCCACCCGCAGGTCGCGATCTCGCTCACCGAGGGGCTGTCCGCCGCCCTGCTCGGCCGGCTCCAGGACGGCGGGATCGACCTCGCCGTGGTCGCCGGCTACCCCGGACACCCCTACGACACCGAGGCGTTCGACCTCCGACCGCTCACCGAGGACCCCGTCCTGGTCGCCCTCCCCCGGGACCACCCGCTGGCCGGCCGGAGCCGTCTGCGGCTGGCCGAACTGGCCGAGGAGACCTGGATCGCCGGCAGCCGGCGGGCCGAGGACACCCTGCTGGCCGCCTGCCTGCGCAGCGGCCTGCACCCCCGGGTCGAATACGTCGTCTCGGGCTGGACGGCCAAGCTCGGCCTGGTCGCCGCCGGGCTCGGACCGACCCTGATCCCCGCGCTGGCCGCCCGCGCCGCCCGGCCCGACGTCGCCCTGGTCGCGCTGCACCCGGCGGACACCCCCGTCCGCCTGGTGCAGACCGCGACCCGCCGGGGCCACCGCGTCCCCCCGGCCGCCGCCGCGTTCCTGGAGCGGCTGCGCACCGCGGCGACCGCCACCGGCGGGGGCGCCGACGGCCCGCGGTAGGACCGCCGGGGGGCCGGCCCGCCGCGCTCACCCGCGGCGTCGCCCCCTCAGCCCCACCACTGCTCCGGAACGGCGGCCGCCTCCTGCCGACCCTCCGGGCGCGCCGCCTCCTCCCGCGCCCCGGGGCCCGCCGTCACCAGCAGCTCGCCCGGCCCGGCCTCGGCCACCCGGTAGCCGGACTCCCGCAGCACCACGGCGACCGCGCCGGTCATCGCCGTACGGATGCCCTCGGCCGGCGGCGGGGCGTCGTCGTCCGCGCGCCCCGCCCCCGCGTCCGCGTCCTGCTCGCCGTCCTGCGCGCCGTCCTGGTCCGCGCCCGGCGACCAGCCGACCACCACGCCCTGGGGCCGGTGGCCGATCCGCAGGCCCGAGGGGCCCCGCTCGGTGTCGAACCCGGCACGGGCCAGGGCCGCTGTCACGTCCTCGAAGAGTTCCCGGTGATCCACCATTGGCGCAGCGTAGGCCGGGGACCGCGCCCTCCCCACGTACGGCGCGCGCCGAAACGGTTCACCGCCCCGACAACGCACCCGAGCGCACCATTGCGGGTCCACGGGCGGCCCGTCAACAGCCCGCCCACCCCCGGACGGGCCGACACGAGCGGCCGTCCGGGCCGATGGACGTGCACAGTCGGCCCCCTGCCGACAGCATGACAGAGTAAGCGCTCCATCACTTTGAGCAACGGGGCCAGCGGGTCGGCGGATCCGCGCGCCGGCGACCCCGGCGGCCCCGTATCGAGAGGTCCCATGATCACATCACTCCGCCGGCCGGCAGCTCCGCAGGCGGGCTCCCCGGTCGGTACGCAGCGGACGCCGGGGAGCCCGTCGTGAGAGCCGATCAGCAGTCGAGCCCGGGACCGGTCACCAGCACGCGCTCGGCACCCGCGAACAAGGCCGAGGCCCTCGCCGACTGGGCCGACGGCCGGCTGGGCATCTACGCCCTGTCCAAGTCCAACCTGCGCAAGATCTTCCCGGACCACTGGTCCTTCATGCTGGGCGAGATCTGCCTGTACACCTTCGTCATCATCATCATCACCGGCGTCTGGCTGACCTTCTTCTTCCAGCCGTCGATGGCCGAGGTGACGTACGAGGGCTCGTACGTCCCGCTCCGGGGCATCCTGATGTCCCAGGCGTACGCGTCGACGGTCGACATCAGCTTCGACATCCGCGGCGGGCTGCTGATCCGGCAGATCCACCACTGGGCGGCGATCGTGTTCGTCGCCGCGATGCTGGTGCACATGATGCGCGTCTTCTTCACCGGCGCGTTCCGCAAGCCGCGCGAGATCAACTGGATCTTCGGCGCGCTGCTGCTGTTCCTCGGCATGTTCGACGGCTTCATGGGCTACTCGCTGCCCGACGACCTGCTCTCCGGCACCGGCATCCGGTTCATGGAGGGCGCGGTGCTGGCCGTCCCGCTGGTCGGGACGTACCTGCAGTTCTTCATCTTCGGCGGCCAGTTCCCGGGCTTCGTGATCGTGCCCCGGCTGTTCACCGTGCACATCCTGCTGATCCCCGGGATCATGCTGGGCCTGCTGGTGGCCCACCTGATCCTGGTCTTCTACCACAAGCACACCCAGTTCTCCGGGCCCGGCCGCAAGGAGGAGAACGTCGTCGGCATGCCGCTGATGCCGGTCTACATGGCCAAGGCGGGCGGCTTCTTCTTCCTGGTGTTCGGCATCATCAGCGCGATGGCGGCGATCGCCACCGTCAACCCGATCTGGGCCTACGGCCCGTACCGGCCGGACCAGGTCTCCACGGACGCCCAGCCGGACTGGTACATGGGCTTCTCCGAGGGCCTGATCCGGATCATGCCCGGCTGGGAGATCGGCCTCTGGGGCCACACCCTCAACCTGGGCGTCTTCGTCCCGCTGATGGTCTTCCCGCTGGTCCTGGTCGCCATCTGGGCCTACCCGTTCCTGGAGGCCTGGGTCACCGGCGACCGGCGCGAGCACCACATCGCGGACCGCCCGCGCAACGCGCCCGTGCGGACGGGCTTCGGCGCCGCCTGGATCAGCCTCTACGTGATCCTGCTGATCGGTGGCGGCAACGACCTGATCGCCACCCACCTGCACCTGTCGATCAACGCCATCACCAACGCGGTCCGGATCGGCTTCTTCGTCGTCCCGGTGGTGGTCTTCGTGATCACCAAGCGGTGGTGCCTGGGCCTCCAGCGGCGCGACAAGGAGAAGGTGCTGCACGGCCGGGAGACCGGCGTCATCAAGCGGCTGCAGCACGGCGAGTTCGTCGAGGTGCACGCCCCGCTCCCGCAGGGCCGGCTGTACACGCTCACCTCGCACGAGCAGCCGCAGCCGGTGGTGCTGCCGGCCGAGGTGGACGAGAACGGGGTCGCCCGCCGGGCCGGCCTGCTCGCCCGCACCCGGGCGAAGTTCTCGCGCGGCTTCTTCGGCCAGGGCAGCCAGATCGCCAAGCCGACCGTCGAGGAGCACGAGGAGATCACCAGCGGCCACGGCCACCACTGACCTCCGCCGCCCCGTACGACCGGGCCCGCCACGCCGTCCAGCGCGTGGCGGGCCCTTCGCCGTGCAGTCACCCCGGCCGGCTCCGGAGCGCGGCCGCCCCGGTCAGGCCCGCAGTGCGGCCGGGACGGCCGCGAGCAGGGCGGCGGCGAGCGCCACCGAGAGGCACAGCGCCGCCCAGCGCGCGCAGATCCGCCGGCACTCGCTGCGGTAGCGGGCGGCCAGCTGGCGGCACCGCTCCACCGCCCGGTCGACGACGTCCTCGGCGTAGCGCAACCGGTCGGCCGCGTAGGCCCGTTCGAGGTCCTCCCGCTCGCCGGGCGACAGCCAGGGGAACCGGCCCGCGAAGGCCTGCGCGTCCCGCTCGGCCGCCGCCACCTCGGCCTCCCAGGCCAGATAGCCCTCCAGGCGGGCGATCTCCACCCGCGCGTCCACCCGGGGCCGCTGCGGCCCGGCACCCTTGCCCGGCCGAGGGCTCCGCGCTCTCGTCGGGCGCTGTCTGCCACCCATGACCGCTCCTTGTCCAGCACCCGGGCACCGCGGCGAGCAGCACTGCGGCAGCGGCGCGCACCTGTCGATTCGGCCGGCCGAACGCGCCACCGGGGAAGAGACCCGGCGGTCGATCGCACCGCAACCACGCAACTACTATCAGTGACCGACTGCGGCCCGCGGGACGACTCGCCGGTCCCGACCGGACGGCGGGGCGCCCGGCCGCCGGCCCGCGCCGGGCCGACCACCGCGGCGCCCCCCGGCGCGGCGCGCGACCCGGCCCCGGGACGCGTACCGACCGACCCGGGCGCACCGCGGACGCGGCCGCACGCGCCCCGAATGCAGTGGACACGCTCCGCACATGAGCGTGTACCATCAGCGATCACGGCGGCGCTCTGCCCGGCCGCCGGCCCGGCCTGCCCCGACCCGCCCGGGGTGCGAACCAGGAGGTCAGCCATGCCCGATGCCAATCGGTTCAGCGAGTTGGGCGAGCAGGGCTCGCAGGCCGTCATGGAGGCGGCCGCGGTACTGGAGCGCGAGCTGTCCGCCGGCCTGGCCGACGCCAAGGCCGCCGGCGACCGGCTGACCGGCGAACACCGCGTCGACCAGGAGGAGTTCGACCAGCTGGTGCGCCGGGTGTCGGAGAGCACCCACCAGCTGATCGACGCCGTCAGCACCCGGCTGCTCGGCAACACCAGCGGCGACGCGGCCGAGCAGACCCAGCGGCTCGCCACCAACGCGCACGACGTCCTCGACCTGCTGCTCAACCTCAGCTCGCTGGCGCCCGCGTTCGCCAACCGCTCGATGGACAGCACCTTCGGGCCCCGGCAGAGCCCCGCCGAGCGCCCCGGCGGGGCCGAAGGCCAGCACGGGTGACGGCCGCCGCCCGGCCGCTCGCCGAGGCCGCCACCCTGGTCGAGCGGGTGCTGACCCGGCACCGCGAGCGCACGGTGACGGAGCTGCTGCGCCACATCCCCGAGCAGAGCCCGCCCTACCTGTACGAACTGGCGGCCGACTATCCGGCCCGGCCGTGCAAGGGGCTGCGGGCCGCACTCTGCCTGGCCACCTGCGCCGCGTTCGGCGGCGACTCCGGGCGGGCGCTGAACCCCGCCGTCACGGTCGAGCTCTTCCACAACGGCTTCCTGATCCACGACGACATCCAGGACGGCAGCGAGCTGCGCCGGGGCGCGCCGACGATCTCCGCCGAGCACGGCGTCGAGGTCGCGCTGAACGTGGGGAACGCGACCAACCTGCTCGGCCTCCGGCGGCTGATGGCCAACCGGCGCGAACTGGGCGGCGACCTGGCCTGGCGGCTGTTCGAGGAGACCGAGCTGATGTGCCGCCAGTCGCTGGAGGGGCAGGCCCTGGAGATCGCCTGGATCCGCGACAACGCCTGCGACCTCGTCCCCGCCGACTACTACCGGATGTGCCTCAAGAAGACGTCCTGGTACACCTTCCTCTACCCGTGCCGCAGCGGCCTGCTGGTGGCCGAGGGCGCGAGCACCGACGCCGCCCGGCTGGACCGGTTCGGCTGGTACCTGGGGGCGGCCTTCCAGATCCAGGACGACGTGCTCAACCTGATCGGCACCGAGGCGGACTACGGCAAGGAGATCGCCGGGGACCTCTGGGAGGGCAAGCGCACCCTGCTGCTGATCCACCTGCTGGAGCGCAGCACTCCGGCCGAACGCGCCCGCGTCGTGCGCTATCTGAGCCGCACCCGGGCGCAGCGCGGCCCCGGCACGGCGCAGGACGTCGGCTGGCTGCTGGACCGGATGGCGGCGTACGACTGCGTGGAGAGCGCCCAGCAGGCGGCGGCCGGGCTGGTGGCCGCCGCCGAGCGGGAGATCACCGAGGTGCTGGCGGCGGCTCCGGACCTCGTCGATCCCTCCGAGGAGGCCGTCGAGGCGCGGGAGTTCCTGCTGGCCCTGCCCGACTTCGTGGTGGCCCGCGGGCGCTGACCGGCCTCCCGACCCCGCGGCGGCCACGACCGTTGCCCCGGCGTTCACTTCGCCTGCGTAAGGTCCACGACGCCGGCCCCGGCCGGGGAACCGGCCGTACGACGATCGGCGTCACCGCGGTTGACGCCGCGCTCGGGCGGCGCCGACGTGGGGGTGGGGTGGCGGATGTCCGTACGATCCGGGCTGCTCGGGCTGGAGCGGCTCGCCCGGTCGCTGCCGGCCGGAGTGGACCTGTACCAGCTGCGACCGGACGGCCGCGTCCTGATCGCCGACCGGGACGGCGCCCGGGAGCTGGGCCCGGACCGCGCGCACGGGGCGGCCGGCGAGGAACTGCTGCGCTTCATCGACGAGGGGCAGTTCGCCCACTACCTGGTCGGTGACGCCAAGACCTCGCCCGAGCGGCCCTCCAACGCCACCTACAAGCTCGGCATCGTCGCCCCGCACAGCGCCTTCACCCCGCACGCCCACGGCGGCGAGCACCTCGTGCTGAGCCTCGGCCACGCCGCCTGCGGGCTGTACGACGCCGAGCGCCGCCGGGTGGTCGACGTCCCGCTGACGCCCGGGCTGCTGATCCGCATCCCCGAGCTGATGCCGCACTCCTTCGCCAACCGGGGCTCCGGGCCGCTCAACATCCTCGCCGCCAACACCGGGTTCGGCATCGACCACGAGGACTACGCGATCACCGCGGCCGAGGCCGAGCGCCGCGCGGACGACCAACTGGCCGCCGCACTCCGGGAGGTGGAGCGGAACCAGCGCGCGGGTACGGTCAGTCCCAGAGAGCGGCTGGCCGCCCGGCTGCGCCGCTTCGCCGCAACGCTGGAGACACCGCGATGATCTGCCCGCACTGCGACAAGAACCTGCTGCAGCGAAGCCGCTCCGGGCACAAGTGCGGGTACTGCCGCAAGCACTTCGCCCTGGACCCGAAGGTGGAGGGGGCCGGACTGCACGACGTCCGGATCCGCCGGCTCACCACCAAGCTGACCGATGCCGGCCGACTGGTCTGCACGGTCGACCAGTTGCGCTACGCGACCGAGCACCGCGGGCGGCCCGCCCAGGCCTTCCGGGGGAGCCGGGGAAGCGCGGGCTGCCTGGGCGTGCTCGGGGTCGGCGCGCTGATCGGCGCCATGGCCCTGAAGGGCACCCCGATCGCGCTGCTCGCGCTGGCCGGGGCCGCGCTGCTGGGGCTCGCCGTACGCCAGGTGGTGCTCTCCGACCAGCCGGCGCCGCCCCGCGAGCACACCACGCGCTGGACCGCCGGCACCTTCCACGACACCGTGGTGCCGCGCTGGAAGAAGGTCTACTCCGCCCTGCCCGCCGGACTGGTCGAGGACGCCCTGGTCCGGTCCGAACCGCCGGTGGCCGACCCGGCGTTCGTCCTGCTCTGCCCGGACCGCACCGTCACCGCCTTCCTGCACGCCAACCGCTACCCGCAGCGCCACCGCGCGCTGCTCGTCGCCGACCTGCGCGCCGTCCCCCGGGGCCTGCCCGTGGTCGTCCTGCACGACGCCTCGCCGCAGGGCTGCCTGCTCGTCGCCGACGCACGGGCCGTGCAGCCCGGCCGCCGGGTGCTGGACGCCGGGCTGCCGGCCCGCGCGGTGCTGGACGCCGAGCCGAGGTCCGTGGTGCTGCGCGACCCGTTCCGCGCCCCCGAGCTGCAGATCCGGCTGCAGCGGGACGCCACCTGGCTGAACTCGACCGAGCTGGCCTGGTACGCCGACGGCTGGTGGAGCCCGGTGGCCGCGGTGGCGCCCAAGCGGCTGATGGCGCTCGCCGTCCGGGCCGCCGAACGCGTCCTGGAACCGCCCGCGCGCGTCCCGTTGCAGAAGTCCCTGGTGGCGCAGGCGGCCCGGGTGGCTCCGGCGCGGCCGGAGGAGCCCGCCGAGACCCGCCGCCGGGCGCTCGCCGTCGGCTTCCTGACCTGGCCCGAACCGAACCCCGGGCAGCACCCCGGACAGCACCGAGAGGGCACCGCATGACCGTCCCGCCACCGCCCCGGCCCGCGCGCCGCCGGCCGCTGCGCCTGCTGCTGGACGGCGCCCTGACCGTCGCCGCCGACCGGGCCGGAGCGCCCGGCGGCCTGCGGTACACCGAGCGCCAGCTGTACTACGAGCTGTGCCGCGTCCTCCAGCCGCTGCACTCCGGGCCGCGCCGGATCCCGTACACGCTGGCGCCGCCGGTGCGGTACGCCCGCTTCGCCGAGGCGGTGGCGGTGCGCCGCGCCGAACTGCCGGGCCTGCTGCCGCCCCCGGCACCGGTGCGGGAGGCGCCGCGGGAGCCGCGGGCCGGCGCCGAGAGCGACCTGTACGACTACGGGCTGCCCCGGCTGCTGGTCTGCCAGAGCCGGGAGATCACCGGGATGCTGATCGCCAACGATCTGCACCTGGAGGCCGCCTGCCCGGTCGTCGCCGCCGCCGACCTGCCGCTCGATCCGCGGCTGGTCGCCGCCCTGGAGCGGGCCGGGGGTGCGGTGGTGCACGTGCTGCACGACGCCAGCCCGGCCGGGCTCGCCTGCTTCGAGCGGGTCCGCGACGAGGTGCGCGGAGCGGGCGGGCCCGGCCACGCCGTACGGGTCCGGTCGATGGGGCTGGTCCCCCGGCACGCCACCACCCTGCACCTGACCGCCGGACGCGGCCCGCAGCCGTACCGGGGCCCCCTGCCCGCCGGGCTGCGGCCCGAGGAGCGCGCCTGGCTCGGCAGCGGCCGGACCATCGAACTGGCCGCCGTCGGCCCCGCCCGGCTGCTGCACACCGTGATCCGCCAGGTCCGGGGCGGCGCCACCGGCCCCCGGCGGGCCCCGATCCACCACCGGGTCCGCACCGCGCGCTCCGCCGGCTTCCTGACCTGGCCCACCGCGTGACCCTCCGCCTGCCCCTCCCCCGGAGGGCCCCCGGACACCGTGAGGACTCCCGACCATGACGCAGCCACGCCACCTCGGCTACAGCGACGAACTGCTGGCGGACGGCACCGTGCACCGGCGCTACGAGGACGGCCGCAGCGAGTGGCGCCGGCGCGGCGCCGACCGCCTCGTGCACTGGCACGACAGCGAAGGCCTGGCCGGTACCGACGAACCCCTCGGCAAGGACCTCGTCAAGCGCCGCCACTCCGACGGCACCGTCCGCTACGGCCGGGACGTCGGCTACGGCCGGACGGTCTGGGCCCGCGGCGAACTGGTCACCGTCAACCGCACCGCCTTCAGCGGCCGGCTCGGCGTGGTGCTCGGCGCGCTCGGGGTGGCCGGGGCCGCCGCCGTCGCGGTCTCCCAGTACCCGCCGCTGGAGCTGAGCGAGGCCGAGGAGGAGCAGCTGCGCGAACAGGCCCGTGCCCAGGCCGCCGGTTCCTCCTCCGGCGGCGACGGCGGCGGCGGCGACGGCGGGTCGTCCGGCGACGGGTCCTCCGGTGACACCGACGACGGCGGCGACCTGGACGACGACGGCACCGACGCCGTCTACGGCGACTGGGACGGCTCCGACGACGGCTGGGACGGCGACGACTTCGGCTGACACCCCGCAGGACCGCACGTCCTCGCGCGCCCGCGCCCGCGAACCGGACCACGGCACCACCCACCGAAAGGCACCCCTCCCGCATGGCTCGCTGCTGCGCCTGCGCCGGCCCCGACCCCGATCGGGCCCGCACCCACCTCGCCGCCCTGGCCGGCGCCGCCCCGGGGCCCGCCCAGGCCGCCCTGATCAGGGGTGAGCCCGGCTTCGCCACCGGCCCGTTCACGGCCGACGGCGTCACCGCCGTCGGCGAGGTGACCCTGCACAACCGCGCCGAGCTGCTCGCCGCGCTCGCCACCGCCGGCACCCCGGCGCCCGGCGACTGCCCCGACGGCGAGCTGCTGCTCCGGCTCTGGCGCCGCCTCGGCGCGGACGGCGTCCGGCTGGCCGACGGCCTGTTCGTCCTGGTCGCGGTGGACGGCACCGACCTCGTCCTGATCCGCGACCACGCCGGTGCCCGCACCGTCTTCTACGCCCGCGCCGACGGCTGCTGGGCCGCCGCCACCTCGCTGCGCGCGCTGCGGCACTGGCCGGCGCTCGGCACCGGCGTCAACCTGTCGGCCGTCCGCTCCTTCCTCACCTTCGCCTACCTGCCCGGCGAGGAGACCCTGCTGCGCGGCGTCCACGAGGCGCTGCCCGGCCGGATCCTGCGCCTGTCGGCGGACGGCACGGTGCACCAGGAGCAGTACTGGGAGCCCGCCGAACTGCTCCCCGCCGAGGCCGACACCCCACCGCCCGCGGAGTACGCCCGGCAGCTGCGCCTCCTCCTGGAACAGGCCACCGCCCGCCGGCTGCCGGCCGGCGAGGCCGTCGGCGTCCTGCTCTCCGGCGGCGTCGACAGCTCACTCGTCACCGCGCTGGCCGCCCGGCTGCACGACCACCCGGTGCACACCTACTCGATCAGCTTCGGCGACGAACTCCCCAACGAGCTCGGCTACTCCGGCCTGGTCGCCGGGCACTGCGGCACCCGCCACCGGGTGCTCACCGTCTCCGGCGCCGAGGTCGCCGCCCGGCTGGCCGACACCGTCGCCCTGCTGGACAGCCCGGTCGGCGACCCGCTGACCGTGCCCAACCTGATGCTCGCCGAGGCCGTCGCGGGCGACGGCCTCACCGTCTCGCTCAACGGCGAGGGCGGCGACCCGGTCTTCGGCGGCCCCAAGAACCTGCCGATGCTCGTCCACGAGATGCACCGCGACGACCCGGCACCCGACGTCCGGGCGGAGGCCTACCTGCGGTCCTACCGCAAGTGCTACGAGGACCTGCCCCGGCTGCTCACGCCCGCCGCGCTGCGGGCGCTGGAGACCGAGCCGCCGCCCCGCCGGTTCGTGGCGCCCTACCTCCGCCCCGGCCCGATGCACTCGCTGCTCAACCAGCTGCTCCACTGCAACCTGCGGACCAAGGGCGCCCACCACATCCTCACCAAGGTCGAGCGGCTCACCGCCTCGCAGGGCGTCCAGGGCCGCTCCCCGCTCTTCGACCGGCAGGTGATCGACCACGCCTTCGCCACCCCGCCGAGGCTCAAGCTGAACGGCACCGTGGAGAAGTGGGTGCTCAAGGAGGCCGTCCGGGACCTCCTGCCGGCGACGGTCACCGACCGCCCCAAGAGCGGCATGCGGGTGCCCGTCCAGCAGTGGCTGCGCGGCCCGCTGCGCGACCTCTCCGGTGAGCTGCTGCTCGGCCGCACCGCCCGCGGGCGCGGCCTCGTCCGGCCCGAGACCGTCCGTACCTGGATGCGCCGCGAGGGGACCCTGCTGCCGCGCCAGGGCGGCAAGCTCTGGCTCGTCCTCACCCTCGAACTCTGGCTGCGCGCCTACGACCTGTGAACCCGTTCCGTGAGAGGCCCCGCACATGGACCTGATCGACCCCCGCACCGGCGCCGTCCGCGGCGCCCTGGAGCCGGCCCGCGCCGAGCGCGTCGCCGAGGCCGTCGCCGCCGCCCGGCTCGCCACCGCGCCCTGGCGCGCGCTCACCCCGCGCGAGCGCGAGCGCCGGCTGGACGCCCTCGCGGACCTGATCGAGCGGCACCTCGCCGAGTACACCGCGCTGGAGCAGGCCGGCACCGGCAAGCCCGCCGACGAGGCGACCGGCGAACTGCGCAACGTCGCCGACCTGTTCCGGTTCTACGCCGGCGCCGCCCGCGCCGGGACGGCGCCCGCCGCCGGGCGCTACCTGCCCGGCCACGAGAGCTGGGTGCGCTGGGAGCCGGTCGGCGTGGTGGGGGCGGTCGTCCCGTGGAACTATCCGCTGCTGATGGCCGCCTGGCGCTGCGCCCCGGCGCTGGCCGCCGGCAACACGGTGGTCGTCAAGCCCGCGGAGACCACGCCCGACTCGGTCGCGCTGCTCGCCGAGCACGCGGCGCAGGCGCTCGGCGAGGGCGTGCTCACCGCCCTGCCCGGCGACCGGGAGACCGGGCGGCTGCTGGTCGCGAGCGACGTCGACATGATCGCCTTCACCGGCAGCGCGGCGGCCGGCGCCGACATCGCCGCCCGGGCCGGCCACCGCCGGGTCAGCCTGGAGCTCGGCGGCAACAGCCCCGTCCTGGTCCTGCCCGACGCGCCGGAGCACACCTGGGCCGCCCTCGCCGAGGCCTGCACCTACAACGCGGGCCAGAGCTGCGCCGCACCCGCCCGGGTGATCACCCTGGAGGAGAACCACGAGCAGGTCGTCACCGCGCTCGCCGCCGCCCTGGCCGAGCGCCGGGCCGGGCGGGACTTCGGCCCGCTCAACAACCCCGACCAGGCCGCCCGCTACGACCGCGTCCTCGACGCCTCGGCCGCCAAGCGCGCGGTCACCGCTCCCGGCCGGACCGACGGCCTGTGGCGGCCGGCCACCCTGCTCGCCGACCTGCCCGACGACGATCCCGCCGTGCTGGAGGAGGCCTTCGGTCCGCTGCTGACCGTCCAGCGCGCCGCCACCCCCGACGACGCGCTGGCCCTCGCCAACGGCGTCCCGCAGGCCCTCGCCGCCAGCGTCTGGACCACCGACCTGACCGCCGCGCTCGACCTCACCGCCCGCCTGCACGCCGGAGAGACCTGGGTCAACTGCCACCTGGCCCAGAGCGCCGAACTCCCCCACAGCGGCCGCGGCGCCTCCGGCCACGGCACCGACCTGTCCGCCCTCGCCCTCCAGGAGTACCAGCGCCCCAAGACGGTGACGGTCCGGCTCTGAGCGGGCTCCGTCCGGGCCGGCCCCGCGCGCCGGCCCGGCTGAGTACTTCGCGCACCCCGACCTGAGTATCCGTCCGCTGCCCGGGGCGGGCCCGGGCGGCCAGGATCGGTCCATGACCGAGAACGCCTCCGGGCCCCGCGCGAACTGGCGTCGCGCTCCGCTGGCCTCCACCCTGGTGACGGGGTTCTGCCTGCTGCTCGTCCTCCCGCTGCGGGCGTTGGCGGAGATGTCCACCGATCCGTGCTACGGGCCCGGCTCCTGCCCGGCCACCCAGGCCCGGCTGGCGCTGTCCGACCAGCTGCTGCTGGCCACGGTGGCGCTGATCGTGATCCAGTGGCCGGTCGCCTACCTGGTGCGGCCGGCCCGGATCTGGGCGGCGCTGGCGCCGATGGCGGCGCTGCTGTCCGTGGTGGCCGCGATCTTCAGCATCAACCCGGGGACCTGAGCGTCAGGCGAAGGCCGACGGCCGGCCGAGGGCGACCAGGCGGTGGTCCTTCGTCCCGACGTAGATCCGGCCCTTGTCGGTGGCCGGCACCGAGAACTTGCTGACCGTGCCGAGCGGGAAGGAGCGGCGCAGCTTCAGCGTGCCGCCGACCGGGACGGCGTCGTAGGCGCGCAGCTCGCCGCCCTCGCCGTACTGGCCGGTGCCGGACCAGACCACCCAGACCAGGGCCGAGCCGGACCGGGCGCCGTCGGAGGTGACGACGGGTGAGCCGGACATCTTGAGGAAGTCCTCGGCGCTGGTGCCGGCACTGGTCAGCTGCGGAGTGCCGGCGGAACTGACGGAGTACTTGAGGGCGCGCAGCTTGCCGTAGTTCTCGACGGTGTAGACGTAGCCGCCGTCGCCGCCCCAGACCGCCGGGTGGCCCCAGACGCCGCCGTACGGACCGGTGATGCCGACGGCCTTGTCGGTGCCGCCGGGGCCCTGGCCCATGCCGCCGAGGTCGTCGCGGTCGAGCAGGAAGATCCGGCCGTCCTTGCCGACCTGGACCAGCAGGCGGGGGTGGGCGGCGGTGCCGAAGCGGTCGGCGGGCAGGGCGACCGGGCCGCCGGAGCCGAGGTCGGTGTCCCGCTTGTCCAGGGTCGCGTTGTCGGCGGGGCTGAAGAAGTCCTTCGGGGTGAAGCCGTCGCCGTCGACGGCGAAGCGGATCACCGATTCGCCCAGGCCCCCCGGCGGCTCGGAGCCGGGCCCCCGGGCGGGTGAGGCGCCGGCGCCCTGGCCGTTGGCGGTGGTGAGGATGATCCGGCCGGGGCCGTCCGAGACCAGCCCGCTGCCGGCCATCCAGATGGAGGCCCGCTGGGTGTCGGAGCCGGCGACGGTCGACCAGAGGGTGAGCTTGCGGGTGCGGGTGTCCAGGCCCGCCAGGGTGCCGATGTAGTCCCCGATGCCGCAGAGCGAGCCGAAGCCGAAGTAGACGTGGCCGTCGAGCAGCAGCAGCCCGGGCCGCTGGAGCGAGCGGTAGGCGTTGAACGGCTTGCCCGGGGCGTTCACCGGGTCGCCCTGGACGGTCACCGGCCAGCCGCTGCGCTCGGCGCCGGTCTGGGCGTCCACGGCGTGCACGTAGTAGTGCGGGTGCCTGTCGTCCGGGCCGTCGTCGACCTTGCTGGTGAGGTAGACGGTGCCGGTGGCCGGGTCGTACACGGGCGTGGAGGTGGTGCCGACGTTGGGGCCCGGGTCCGAGCAGCCGATCGCGGCGGAGGCCCAGGCCGGGCCCATCGCACGGTGCCAGGTGATCTTCCCGGTGGCGGCGTCGACACCGTAGACGTGGTTGGTCTCGGTGGCCACCACCACGGTTCTGCCGATGACCAGCGGCTGGGCGAACACCTGGCCGTCCAGCGGGGTGGCGAAGCGGACGCCGAAGTCGGACCGGGCGACCTCCTCGGGGGCGAGCCCCGGTTCGTCCTGGTCCCAGGCGGTGCGCTCGGTGGTGACGGAGACGGTCGTGACGTCCGCCCGGGCCACCGCGGCCGGGGCGAGCAGGGCGATGCCGGCGAGCAGGGCCGCCGCCCGGGCGTACGGTCTGTTGGTTCGGTTCATGGCGCCCATGCTTCGGGGGCGGCCGCGCGGCCACCAGCGGGCCTGGTCCAGTCGGCGGACCCGGCGCACGGCGACCGGCCGCGGTCAGCGGTAATTCGCCGGACGGACGGGGCTCCCTGATCTATCGTCGACGCGGCACGCGCCACGGGGCGCGCGACGGCAGAGGGTGAGGCGCGGGTGCGGTTCGGAATCATCGGCACGGGTCAGGTCGGGCAGACCCTCGCGGACAAGCTGGTGGCGCTCGGCCACGAGGTGACGCTGGGTTCGCGGAGCAAGGACAACGAGAAGGCCGTCGCCTGGGCGCGGCAGGCCGGCCCGAACGGGCACCAGGGGACGTTCGCCGACGCGGCCGGCTTCGGCCCGGTGGTGCTGAACGCCACCGGCGGGACGGTCGCGCTGGAGGCGCTGCGGGCGGCGGGCGCCGAGCGGCTGGCCGGGAAGCTGCTGGTGGACGTCTCCAACCCGCTGGTCTTCTCGCCCGGGGGCGAGGTGACGCTGGACCCGGTGAACACCGACAGCGTGGGCGAGCGGATCCAGCGGGAGTTCCCGGACGCCCGGGTGGTGAAGGCGCTCAACACGCTGACCGCGCCGCTGATGGTGGACCCGGGCCGGCTGCCGGGTGGGCACAACCTCTTCATCGCCGGGAACGACGCGGACGCGAAGGCCGAGACGGTCGCGCTGCTGGGCGAGTTCGGCTGGCCGGCGGAGTCCGTCATCGACCTCGGGGACATCACGGGCGCCCGGGCGATGGAGATGATGATGCCGCTCTGGCTCCGGCTGATGGGGGCCTTCGGCACGACCGAGTTCAACTACTCCTTCAAGCGCGCCGAGTAGCCGGCCGCCGCCGACGGCGATGCCCCGCCCCCCGGTGAGCGGAGGGGCGGGGCATCGCCGTGCCGGAGGCGCCGGGACCCTAGCGGGAGCCGGGGCCGGCGCCGGCGGGGACGCGCTGGTCGGGCTCGTCCTCGACCGGCTCCGGGGTGCCCCGGGCCACCCGCGCCGCCCGTGCTCCCGGGCCGGCCGCCCGGGCCGCCTCGGTGAGCGCCAGCAGGCGGTCCGCCTCGGCCTGGATGGCGTCCTTGTCACCGATCTCGGCGTCCGGCAGGGCGTCCGGCAGCAGGTCCTCGATCAGCCGCAGCGGCCGGTAGGCGAGGCCGAGCAGGCCCCAGAGGGCCAGGACGGTGCCGACCAGGACGAGCAGCAGGCCCGCGCCGCGGCCCGGGCCGGTGCCGAGCACCAGGCCGACGGAGTCGGCGAGCGCGCCGCCCGGCCGCATCAGCGGCTCGAAGACCTGGTCGGAGAGCGGCCCCGCGGTGAGGAAGCCGAGCGGCATCATCGACATCGCGAGCATCTGGTTGGTCGCCAGCACCCGGCCCTGCAGCTCCATCCCGACCTTGGTCTGGATCAGTGCCATCCAGTGCGAGTTGAGGATCATCAGGGCCGCCCAGAGGCCGAAGAGCCCGCAGGCGGTGAGCGCCGCCTGCGGCCGGCACCCGGTCACGATCGCGGCCACCCCGACCACCGAGGTGAAGCCGATCATGCCGACCGCGCGCCGCCGGGTGCCGCCCCACAGGGCCATCACCAGTGCGCCGGTCATCGCGCCGACGCCGCCGACGGCGGTGATCACACCGAGCTGCACGGCCGAGCCGCCGGCCAGCACCATCGGGGTGACCAGCACCGTCGCGACGGCGAACAGGTAGTTGAAGACCACGAAGAAGACCACCATCGCGACCAGGCTGTGCCGCCGCACGATGTAGCGCCAGCCGGTCACCACCTCGCGCAGCAGCGGCTCCTCCTGCTTGTCGAACAGCGTGTCCGGGAAGCGGACCAGCAACAGGCAGGTGACCCCGGTCAGGAAGGTCGCCATGTCGAAGAGCACCACGCCGTGCAGGCCGATCAGCGAGACCAGCACACCGCCGGCCAGCACGGCCATCATGTCGCCCGCTCCGGTGCCGAGTTGGGCCAGGCCGTTGGCCTGCCCGAGGTAGCGTTTGGGCACCAGCTGGGTGATCGCGGCCAGGTAGGCCGGGCGTTGGAAGGCCGAGCAGACCGCCCCGACGCAGGCCACCAGGTAGATGTGCCAGACCTCCAGGAGGTCGGCCCAGAGCAGGCCGCCGAGCGAGAGCATCGCGGCCGCGGCCACCGTGTCCGTGACGATCATGATCTTGCGGCGGTCGATCCGGTCGGCCAGCGCACCCGCGATCGGCAGCAGCAGGACGGCGGGCAGGACCGCGACCACCGAGATCATCGCGAAGTCGAAGGCCGAGCCGGTCTGCTGGTAGACCCAGACGCCCAGGGCGAAGGTGGAGAGGCTGGTACCGATCATCGAGACGAACTGGCCGATCGCCACCTTGGCGAAGGTGCCCAGCTCGGCCCGGGCCGCCGGCCGCTTGGCCTCGACCTGCTCGGCGACCGCGCCGGTGGCGGTGAACTCGGCGATCACCCGGGCGAGTTCGTCGGCCTGGTGCTTGAGGAAGTAGTGCCCGGCGCGCGGGATCACGGCCAGGTCGACGGCGTCGCCGAAGTGCTCCCACTCGGCGTAGCGCTCCTCGTACAGCTGGGTGGCGCGGTCCTTCTCGCCGACCACGCAGAGGATCGGCGCCGCGATCCGCGCCGGGCGGGCGTCCCCGTACGCGCGGGTGTAGAACTCCTCGGCCTGCCGGACGTCGTGGCGCAGCGCCCGTACCAGGAAGTCCTGTTCGTCCTGGTCGTAGACGTCGGTGAAGCCGCCCATGGCGCGCAGGTAGTCGAGGTAGGAGCGGTTGGAGAGCATCCGGTCGCCGGGCAGCCGCCTGGCCATCCACTCGGCGAACCGGCCGGGCAGCCGGGCCGCCGGAAACGTCCCGCCGAGGGCGACGCCGCGCAGGTCGACGCCGGCCGCCTCCAGCCGGGAGCCGAGCGCGGTGGCGAGCGCACCGCCGAGGCAGTGGCCGTAGAGCACCACCGGGCCCTCGATCCGGCCGGTGATCTGCTCGGTCAACCGGTCGGCCAGGAGGTCGAGTTCGACGAGCTCGTCGTCGGGCCGGCTCGGGTCGTGCCCGGGCAGTTCGACGGCGTACAGCCGGTGGCCGGCCGGCAGCGCGTCGGCGAGCGGCTGGAAGGTGATCGGGCTGCCGCCGCCGTACGGGACGCAGACCACGCTCACCTCGGCGGGCGCGGCGCCGCGGGTGAGCTTGTGCAGCAGGACGCGCGGCCCCTCCTCCCCGGTGCCGGCGGCCCTGGCGTCGAGCAGTGCGGCGAGTTCGCGGACGGTGGGGTGCTGGAACAGGTCGATCACCGAGAGGCCGCGGCCGATCAGCCGGACGGCGTGCACGGCGGAGAAGGAGTCGCCGCCGAGCGCGAAGAAGTCGTCCGCCGCGCCGAGTTCGTCGACGACCAGCACCGCCCGGTAGGCGGCGGCCACCGCGTGCTCCGTCGCGGTGGACAACTCGCCGCCGCCCGAGACCGGTTGGACGGCGACCGGCTCGGGCAGCGCGGCCCGGTCGACCTTGCCGTTGGCGTTCAGCGGCAGGGCCTCCAGCACGACCAGGGCGGCGGGCACCATGTAGTCGGGCAGCCGGGTGCGCAGCGCGGCCCGCAGCTCGGCCGGGTCGGGGGCGGCGGCCGGGTCGGCGGGCACCAGGTAGCCGACCAGGGTGCGGGCGGCGCCCTCGCCCCGGGCGACCACGACGGCCTCGCGGACCTGCGGGCGACCGGTGAGTTCGGCCTCCACCTCGCCGATCTCGACCCGGAAGCCGCGGATCTTCACCTGGTGGTCGATCCGGCCGAGGAACTCGACGGCGCCGTCCTCCCGGCGGCGGACGAGGTCGCCGGTGCGGTAGCTGCGGCGGCCGTTCACCCGGCCGAAGCGCTCGGCGGTGAGGTCGTCGCGGCCGAGGTAGCCGCGGGCCACGCCGGCGCCGGAGACGTACAGTTCGCCGGGGACACCGACCGGGACCGGGCGCTGCCGGGCGTCCAGGACGTGGGCGCCGACGTTGCCGAAGGGCAGGCCGAGCGGCGCGGTGGCGGCGTCCCCGAGGTCGGCCGGGACGGCGGCGCCGAGCATCGACACCGTGGTCTCGGTCGGGCCGTAGTGGTTGTGCAGCAGCAGGTCGGGGCGGGCGGCGCGGATCCGGGCCACCAGGTCGGGTCTCAGGGCCTCGCCGGCGCAGATCAGCAGCCGGCCGGGGAGGATCCCGCCGAGGCCGGCGCCGTGGGCGGCGAGGCCCTCGAGGTGGCTGGGGACGAGCTTCATCGCGTCGATCCGGTGCGCGGCCGCGTAGGCGGCGAAGGCGTCCGGGTCGGTGGCCTGGTCGCGGGTGAGCAGGTGCAGGCAGCCGCCGCCGGTGAGCGCGCCGAACACGTTGGTGGTGCCGAGGTCGGCGGCGAAGGTGGAGACCAGCGCCCAGTTCCAGCCCTGCTGGTCGCCGCCGATCCGCTCGCGCAGTCCGTGCAGGTAGTTGCGGAAGTTGCGGTGCTCGACGGCGACGCCCTTGGGCGTTCCGGTGGATCCCGAGGTGAAGATCAGGTAGCAGAGGTCGCCCGGACCGACCTCCACCTCGGGGGCCGGGCACGGCGCCACCGGGGTGGTGAGCGGCTCCGGGACGACGACCGGGGCGCCGTCGACCCGGGCGGCCAGGTCCTCGGTGGTGACCACGGCGGCGGCCCCGGCGGCCGCCAGCAGCGCCCGGATCCGCTCGTCCGGGTAGACCGGGTCGAGCGGCAGGTAGGCGCCGCCGGCCTTGAGGATGCCGAGCATGCCGACGACCAGGGCGGCCGAGCGCTCGACCAGCAGCCCGACCGGGCGGTCCGGGCCGACCCCGAGCGCGCGCAGGCGGTGGGCCAACGCGTTGGCCCGGTTGTCGAGTTCGGCGTAGTCCAGGACGCCGTCGGCGCCGCGGACGGCCGGCGCGTCGGGGGTGCGCCGGGCCTGCTCCTCGACCAGGCCGTGCAGGGTGGCACCGAGGTCCCAGCCGCGCGAGGCGGCGTCCCAGTCGGCGAGCCGGCGCTGCTCGGAGGGGGTGAGCAGCGGCAGCTCGGCGAGCGGGCGGTCGGGGGCCTCGGCCATCGCGTCGAGCACGGTGGTGAGGTGGGCGAAGACCCGCCGGACGGTCGGCTCGTCGTAGAGCTCGGTGCGCCAGATCAGGTCCGCGGCGAGCTCGCCGCCCTGGTCGACGACAGCGACGGAGAGGTCGAACTTCGCGGTGTCGGTGCCGACCGGGCGCCAGTCGGCCCGCAGCCCGGGCAGGTCGAGGGCGGCCTCGGCCTGGTTGTGGACGTTGAGCATGACCTGGAAGAGCGGGGTGTGCGCGAGTTCGCGCTCCAGGCCGAGGGCGTCGATCAACCGCTCGAACGGCAGGTCCTGGTGGCCGAAGGCGCCGAGCGTGCTCTCGCGGACCCGCTCCAGCAGCTGCCGGACGCTCGGGTCGCCGGAGAGGTCGGTGCGCATCGCCAGGGTGTTGACGAAGCAGCCGACCAGGGGCTCCGTCTCGCTGCGGGTCCGCCCGGCGACGGGTGTGCCGACGACGACGTCCTCCGCACCGGTGTAGCGGGACAGCACGGTCTGCAGGGCGGCGAGCAGGACCATGTAGACGGTGGTGCCGGTCTGCTCGGCGAGTGCCCGGACCCGGCGGGTGCGCTCGGCACCGAAGCCGGCGGTGAACCGCGCGCCCCGGGTGCCGGCCACGGCCGGCCGGGGCCGGTCGGTGGGCACGGTGACGGTGGCGGTGGCACCGTGCAGGCGCTCCTGCCACCAGGTCTGCTGGCGGGTCAGCTCCTCGGCCAGTTCGGTCTGCTGCCAGTGCGCCACGTCGGCGTACTGGAGGGGCAGCGGCTCGAAGACCGGGGCGCGGCCCTCGCGGCGGGCCGCGTAGGCGGTGGCGAGGTCGGTGAAGAACACGCCGATCGACCAGCCGTCGGCGGCGATGTGGTGCAGCACCAGGCTCAGTAACGCGCCCTCGGCGGTGCGCAGCAGGGTGGCGCGGACCGGCAGCTCGGTGGCGAGGTCGAACGGGCGGCGGGCGTCCTCCGCCAGCCAGGCGTCCAGCCGGTCGGCGGCGGTCTCGGCGTCGGCGTCGGCGGTCTCGGCGGTGGCACCGGCGGTCTCGGCCGTGGTGTCGGCGGTCTCGGCCGTGGTGTCGGCGGTGGCGAGGGTGAACCGCGCGGCGTCCAGCAGCCGCGGGCGGACGTCCCCGTCGACGGTGGGGTAGACGGTGCGCAGCACCTCGTGCCGGTCGAGGACGTCGGTGAGCGCGGCCCGGAGGGCGTCCACGTCGGGGGCGCCGACGAGGTGGAGGGCGAGCGGGATGTGGTAGGCCGCGCTGTCGGGCTCGTACTGGGCGAGGAACCACATCCGGCGCTGGGCCGAGGAGAGCGGTGCCGGGGTTCCTTCGGGGCGGGGCGTGATGCCGCGGCGGGCCGGCTCGGCGCCGGCGTCCTTGGCGGCCTTCGCGGCCTTGGCCTTGGCGAGCCGGCGGCGGAGCAGTTCCTGGCGGCCGGCCTCCTGGCCCGGCCGGTCGCCGCTGGTGTGCTGGTCGGTCATGCCGTCTCCCCCGTCAGTGCGCCGGTGGTGTCCCCACCGGTCAGGTCGTCGATCTCGTCGAGCAGCCGGTCCTCTATCCGGCGTGCCATCGCGGCCAGGGTGCGGGCCTCGAAGACGGTGCGCAGCGGCAGGTCGATCTCGAAGGCGTCGCGGACCCGGGCGGACAGCCGGGTGGCGAGCAGCGAGTGGCCGCCGAGCGAGAAGAAGTCGTCGTGCCGGGAGACCTGTTCCAGGCCGAGGACCTCCTGCCAGAGGTCGGTCAGCAGCTCCTCGCAGTCGCCCTCCGGCGGGGCGCCGGCACCGCCGGAGGGCGGGACGGGCAGCGCGGCCCGGTCGACCTTGCCGCCGGGGGTCAGCGGGAGCCGGTCGAGCAGGACGAGCGCGGCGGGCACCATGTAGTCGGGCAGCCGCTCGGCCAGGGCCGTGCGCAGGGCGTCCTCCCCGACGGTGCCGTCGGTGACGGCGTACCCGGCGAGGACGGGGCCGGCCGGGCCGTCGGCCAGTCGGGCGGCGCCGGCGGTGATGCCGGGGACGGCGGTCAGCGCGGCCTCGATCTCGCCGAGCTCGATCCGGAAGCCGCGCAGCTTGACCTGGGCGTCGGTGCGGCCGTGGTACTCCAGCCGGCCGTCCGCGCGGCGGCAGGCGAGGTCCCCGGTGCGGTACATCGGCGCGCCCTCGGGGCCGCCGGGCTCGGCGACGAACCGCTCGGCGGTGAGGTCGGGGCGGCCGTGGTAGCCGAGCGCGACGCCGTCGCCGGCGATGCAGAGCTCGCCGATGCCGTTGACCGGGACGGGCCGTCCGCCGCTGTCGAGCAGGTGCAGCCGGGTGTTGGCGATGGGCTCGCCGAGTGCCACCACGCCCCCGTGGGCGGCGAGTTCGGGGGTGACCCGCTGGATGGTGGACCAGACGGTGGTCTCGGTGGGGCCGTAGAGGTTCCAGAGTGCGCCGGTGCGCTTCAGCAGCGCCTCGGCGAGATCGGCGGTGAGCGCCTCGCCGCCGCAGAGCGCGGTCAGCCCGGGTCCACCCGGCCAGTCGGCCTCCAGCAGCATCCGCCAGGTGGCGGGGGTGGCCTGGAGGTGGGTGACCGCGCGCCGCTCCAGCCAGTCGGCCAGCGCGTGGCCGTCGGTGGCGGTGGCGCGGTCGGCGATCTCCACCCGGGCACCGGTGACCAGCGGCAGCCAGAGCTCCAGCCCGGCGATGTCGAAGGTGACGGTGGTGACGGCGGCCATCACGTCCTGTGCGGTCAGGCCGGGTTCGCGGCCCATCGAGGTGAGGAAGTTGACGATCGCGCGGTGCGGGACGGCGACGCCCTTGGGCGTGCCGGTGGAGCCGGAGGTGTACAGCAGGTAGGCGCGGTCCTCCGGGCCGACGGCGACGGCCGGCGCCTGGGGGGCGGCGGCCGCCTGCGGGCCGTCGACCAGGACGACGGTCCGTCCGTCGAGCAGTCCGTCCCCGGCGGTGGCCCGCTCGGCGACCAGCAGGGTGACGCCGGCGTCGTCGAGCACCGCCCGGTTGCGGGCGAGCGGCTGGTCGACGTCGAGCGGCAGGTAGGCGGCGCCGCTGCGCAGCACGCCGAGCAGGGCGGCGGGCAGCAGCCGGCCGCGTCGGACGGCGACCGCCACCAGGGTGCCGGGGCCGGCCCCGTGCTCGGCCAGCAGGTGGGCCAACCGGCCGGCCGTGGCGTCGAGTCCGGCGTAGTCGAGGACGCCGTCGGCGGCGGAGACGGCCACCGCCTCCGGGGTGCGGGCGGCCTGGGCGGCGACCAGCTCGTGCAGGCGCAGGTCGGGCACCGGCGCCCCGGCGCCCTCGGTCCACTCCCGGGCGCCCGGCTCGGCGGCCGAGAGCATCGCCAACTCGCCGAGCGGACGGTCCGGTTCGGCGACGGCGGCGGCGAGCAGCGCCACCAGGTGGTCGAGTGCGGCCCGGACGGACCGCTCGTCGTAGCGCGAGGTGCGGTACTCGGCGGAGAGCAGCGGGCCCTCGGCCGGGAACTCCAGGAACAGCGAGAGGTCGGTCTTGGCCGTGCCGTTGCACACCTCGGCGACGAACTGCAGGCTGAGGCCGGGGAGTTCGAGGCCCGCCACCGGGTGGTTCTGGACCGCGAGCAGGACCTGGGCGATCGGCGAGGCGGTCAGCCCGGCCGAGCCGCCGACCCGGCGGGCGTGCTCCAGGAACGGGTAGCCGCTGTGCTCGGCGGCGTCCAGCACCACCGGGCGGACCCGGGCGACCAGTTCGCGGAAGGTGTCGGTGCCGGCCGCGTCGAAGCGCAGCGCGACGGTGTTGATCAGCGAGCCGAGCACCTGCTCCAGCTCGGGCACCGGGCGGACCGCGAACGGGCTGAGCACCGCGAGGTCGGTGCGGCCGGTGTAGCGGTGCAGGACACCGCCGAGCGCGGCCAGGACGGCCATGTAGAGGCTGGCGCCCTCCTGGGCGGCCCAGCGCTCGGCGGAGCGGACCAGCTCGGCGTCGAGCCGGCGGGCGATCCGGCGGCCGGCGATGTCGTGCGGGTTGGGGTGCGGGCGGTCGCCGGGCAGGTGCTGGTCGGCGTCGAGCCCCAGCAGCCCCTCGCCCCAGCGCAGCGCGCCGTCCCGGGCGGCCGCGTCGGCCCGCTCCTCCCAGCGCGCGATGTCGGAGAACTGCAGGGCGGGCTCGGCGAGTTCGCCGTCCTGGTAGGCGCGGCCGAGTTCGGCCAGCAGCAGCCCGGCGGCCCAGCCGTCCATCGCGGCGTGGTGGACGGTGATCAACAGCTCGTGCCGGTCGGCGCCGGTGCGCACGGCGACGGCGCGCAGCAGCCGGCCCTCGGCGAGGTCCAGCGGCCGGGCGGCCTCGGCGCGCAGTGCGGCGTCGAGCTCCTCCTCGCCGGCGCCGGTGAGGTCGAGCAGCGGGACGTCGACGGGGTACGGGGGGCGGATCTCGGCGGTCACGTCGCCGTCGTCGCCGGCGAGCGCGGTGCGCAGCACCTCGTGCCGGCGGACCACCTCGGTCAGGGCCCGGCCGAGGGCGGAGCGGTCCAGGGCGCCGACGGCGCGGATGCGCAGCGGCACGTTGTAGAGCGGGCTGCCCGGCTGGACGGACTCGTGCAGCCAGAGCTCGCGCTGGAAGCCGGTGGGGCGGGCGGGGAGCGCGGCCTCCCGCACGGGCGGGGCCACCGACGGGCGGCCGCCGCCCCCGTTGGCGACCCGGACGGCGAGCGCGGCGACGGTCGGCGCGGCGAAGAACTCGGCCAGCGGGACGCGGGTGCCGTAGGCGCGTTCGATCCGGGCGAGCAGCCCGGCGGCGAGCAGCGAGTGCCCGCCGAGGTCGAGGAAGACGTCGTGCACGCCGACCTGCGGGACACCGAGCAGTTGCTGCCAGAGCTCGGCGATCCCGGTCTCGACCGGGGTGCGGGGCGCGACGAACAGCTCCTGGCCGCCCCGGCTCCGGGCGACGGGGGGCAGCGCCTTGCGGTCGGTCTTGCCGTTGGGCGTCAGCGGCAGCCGGGCCAGCACGCCGACGGCCAGCGGCACCATGTAACCGGGCAGCGCGGCGGCGCAGTGGGCGCGCAGCTCGGCCACGCCCGGTTCGGCGACGCCGGGCCCGGGCTGGACGAAGGCGGCCAGATAGGCGCCGGCCTCGTCGTGCTGGACGACGGCGGCGGCGGCCTCGACGGCCGGGTGGGTGGCGAGCACCGCCTCGATCTCGCCCAGCTCGACCCGGAAGCCGCGCACCTTCACCTGGTGGTCGACGCGGCCGTGGTACTCCAGCTCGCCGTCCGGCAGGCGGCGCACCAGGTCCCCGGTGCGGTAGCAGCGCTCGCCGTCGACGGTGACGAAGCGCTCCTCGGTGAGGTCCGGGCGGCCGTGGTAGCCGCGGGCGAGGCCCTCGCCGGAGAGGTACAGCTCACCGATGCCGCCGTCCGGCACGGCGGTGCGCCGCTCGTCGAGCACCCGGCCGGTGGTGCCGGGCAGCGGGCGGCCGATCAGCGGCTCGCCGCCGCCGTCCCGGTCGACCAACGACCAGGTGGAGTAGACGGTGTCCTCGGTCGGCCCGTAGAGGTTGTACAGCCGCTCGACCTGCGGCTGCGCGTGGACCTGGTCGGCCAGGCGGCGCGGCAGCGCCTCGCCCGCCAGGTTGACCACGCGGACGCCGCCCGGCAGGCCCCTGCCGCCGGGAGCGCCGCCACCGCGCAGCAGCGCCGCCATGGCGCTCGGCACGGTGTTGACCAGGGTCACCTCGTCGCGGGCCGGCAGCTCGGGCAGCGCGAGGACGTTCTCGGCGACCACGACGGTGCCGCCGACGGCGAGCGGGAAGAACAGCTCGTAGACCGAGATGTCGAAGCAGACCGAGGTGCCGAACAGCACGCCGGCGACGTCGGCCGGGAGGTAGGTCCGCGCGGCCCAGCGGAGCATCGCGTTGACGCCGCGCTGCGTGACCGCGACGCCCTTGGGCCGGCCGGTGGAGCCGGAGGTGTAGAGGACGTAGGCGAGGGCGTCGGCGCCGCCGCTCGGGGCGAGCGGCGCGCGGGGGCTCTCGGCGTCGGTGTACAGCAGGGTCGCCCCGGCGCCGGCCAGCAGGTGCTCGTGCGCGCGGTCGGTGAGGACGACGGGCGCCTGCGCGTCGCCGATCACCAGCTCCAGCCGGTCCTGCGGGTAGGCCGGGTCGAGCGGCACGTAGGCGCCGCCCGCGCGCAGGACCGCCAGCAGCGCGATCACGAGGTCCGCCGTGCGCGGGAGGCAGACCGCCACCAGGGTGTCGGCGCGCACGCCGGCGGCGGCCAGCCGGCCGGCCACCGCGTCGACGGCGGCGGACAGTTCACGGTAGGTCAGCCGGCGGTCGCCGTCGATCACCGCCGTGGCCCCGGGTGTCCGCCCGGCCTGTGCGTCGACCAGATCGGCCAGCGATGCCGTCGGATCCAGTGGAGGAAGTCCCGTCGAACTCATCAACTCTCCTGAGGGATGGCCCTGCGCCGACTTGTGGTCGGCTGGAAATGGGCGGTGTGCCCTCGGAGATGGTGGGGTAAAGGTCTGCGGATGAACAGCACAATTCCGTCACTCGTTCGATATGCCGGAAAGATCACCTGTCCATCACCACAGAGCGGTACGACAGGGTGACGGTTCGTCGACGATTTCCTAGGGATTGTCGAGGCCCCGTGACATCGGCGCGCGCTGTCGATACGGTCGTCGCAGCAGCCGACGGGGCATCAGCTCCGAAGCGGGCGAGCCTGCTTCGACACCCCTCTCATTGACCTGACCTTGTCATTTGCTTGGGCAGCGACACTGCCGGCCACCGCCGCGGCGCGGCCCGCCCGCCCCCTCGAACCCCCGGGTCGGCCTCGCTCCCCCGCGGCTCGCACACCCCTCGGCCTCCGGCGGGACCGGCCTCCCCACCGCGCGGTCGCCCCGGCTCGGCACCGGCGCCGGTACCGTCGGATTTCCGGAGGTTTCGGGCGGCCCGCCACTGCGGCGGGGTGCGCGGGCGGCCGCGCCCCGGCAAGGAGTGAGAATGGACGCCATGTCCCGACGCCGCCCCGCGCCCCGCGCCGCCACCCCCGCGCCCCGCCTGCTGCCCTCCTCGCCGTGCCCCTGCGGGCTGCCCGCCGCCTACGGCGACTGCTGCGGCCGCTACCACCGGGGCCTGGCCGCCGCGCCGACCGCCGAGGCCCTGATGCGCTCGCGCTACAGCGCCTTCGCCGCCCACGACGAGGCGTACCTGCTCCGCTCCTGGCACTCCGACACCCGGCCGGACTCGGTCGACCTCGACCCCACCCTGCGCTGGACCCGGCTGGAGGTGCTCTCCACCACCGACGGCGGCCGCTTCCACGCCGAGGGCACCGTCGCCTTCCGCGCCCACTACACCGAGGGCCGCGAGCAGGGGATCCTCACCGAGCACAGCCGCTTCGTCCGCCACGAGGGCGCCTGGGTCTACCTGGACGCCCTCTCGCTGGACTGACCGGGCCGGGGCCGCCGGCGCCCGGTACCGGTGCGGAACACGGGCACGGGCGGCACCCGGGAACGACAGGAATCGAACAGGACACCGGCCCGTCCGCCGCGGCGCCGTACGCTGGCACCCGGGGCCCCTCACGTCGACGAGCGCGAGGGGCCCCACCCGGCGTCACGGGCCGATCGGCGGGGCCCGGGTCGGACGGCCTCCCGACCGGCCTCAGCCGACGGGCGGACGGTGTGCGAGGCGGCCCGCGAGGGCCTCCTTGGCGGCCGGCCAGTCGGAACCGGTGATGCTGTAGAGCGCCGAGTCACGGACCCAGCCGTCGCGCATGACCATGTGCTGGCGCAGGACCCCTTCATGGGCGGCGCCGAGGCGCGCGATCGCGGCCCGCGAGGTGCTGTTGCGGACGTCGGTGAGGAACTCGACCCGGTTCATGCCCCAGGTCTCGAACGCGTGGGTGAGCATCAGCAGCTTGGCCTCGGTGTTGAGGGCGGTGCGCTGCCAGGACCGCCCCAGGAAGGTGAAACCGATCTCCAGCCGGCGGTTGGGCAGATTGACCGCCAGGAAGCGGGTCGATCCGGCGATCCGCCCGTCGGCCCGGTCGACGACCGCGTACGCGAGCTGGGCGCCCGCACCGTGAGCGGCGAGCGCGTCATCGATGAACGCCCGCACATCGCGCGGGTGCGGGACCAGCGTCACCCGGAGGTTCCAGAGCTCACCGTCGCGGATCGCCTCGCACAGGCCGTCGTGGTGTCCGTGCGCCAGCGGCTCCAGCCTGACGTGCGTCCCGACGAGCTCCGTGGCTTCCAAGGCCATGCCCCACCCCCGAGTGATCGTTGCGCGTCGGGCAGACGCTACCGGCCCCGGGAGGCGGGCGCGCCCGGCCGACCACCATGCGGACCACGGCCGGGCGCACCCTCCCTGCGGCGCCGGCCCGCCGCCGGCACGGGGCCGGGGCGAGGGGCCTCCCCACGGGCGCGGGGGCCGGCCGGCGTCCGCGGCCGACGGGCTACAGGTAGTCGTCCAGGCGGGCGAGGGCGAAGCCCTGCGCGGTGACGTCGTTGACGACCTTGCGGAGCAGGTCGGGCATGGTGCCGGGCCACAGGTCGGTGCCCCGGAAGTGGGTGAGGATGATGTCGCCCGCGTGCAGCCGCTGGTCGTCGTAGCGGTACTCCATGTGGTCGGGGAACGCCTCCTCGTTCCAGAGCGGCACCGCCTCGATGCCGCAGGAGCCGGCGGCCCGCAGGGTGTCGTCGTTGTACTCGCCGTACGGGGGCCGGAACAACCGGGGGCGGGTGCCGATCTGCTGCTCCAGCTGGTCCTGCTGGCGGCAGATCTCGTCCCGCTGCTGGTCGTAGCCGAGCACCTTGAGGTTGCGGTGGTTGATGGTGTGGTTGTTCACGGCGTCGCCCTGGGCGGCCAGGTTGCGGAAGTAGCCGTAGTCCTCGCGCGCGAGGTAGTCGGCGACGTAGGTGCTGAGCGGGATGCCGAGCTCCGCCGCCATCCGGGAGAACTCCGGGTCCTTCTCGGCGCCGTCGTCGACGGTCAGGAAGACGATCTTCTCGTCGGTCGGCACGCGGTAGACCACCGGCGGGCGCCCGGCCTGGAGCTTCACCCCCTGCACCGGCGTCAGCTCCGGCTTGGACACCGGCCGCTGGGGCGCCTTCAGGGGCAGTCGCTCCACGCCCCAGCGGTGCGCCGTCTCCAGCGCCTCGCGGACGGCCGTCTCCCGGCGGGCCACCGCCTCGCTGCTGCTCTCCTCCTCCGACCGGGCCAGGCCCGGCAGGGCCAGCGGCACGGCCGGGGGCCGGGGCACGCCCCGGTCGGCGGAGGCGGAGGCGGTGGCGGTGGCGGTGGCGCCCGCACCGACGGGGGCGGGGGCGGCACTCCTGCCGGCCCGCGAGGACGGGGTCTCCCGCCCGGTCGGTGCCGCGCAGCCGGCGACCACCGCCGACAGGCAGACCGCTGCCACCAGGCCGGTCCTGGCCCGGTGACTCCCCCTCAACCCCCCATTAATACGATGATCTGATGGTGTGTCCATGGAGCACTGCTCCCCAGACACGCCCGTCGGTCAATCCCCCCGTCACCCGCCCGGCCCACCGGGGCCCTCGCCGGGCACGGCCGGGTCGGCCCGCCGGGGCCGGTCAGCGGACGACGTCGAAGACGTTCAACTGCAGGCCGTTGGCGTACACCGCGTGCTCGACCAGCTTCAGCTTCTGGGTGTCCTTGTCCGTGGTGCTGAACAGCCGCTTGCCCGCGCCGAGCAGCAGCGGGTAGACGAGCAGGTGGTAGCGGTCGATCAGACCGGCGTCCGAGAGGGCGTGGTTCAGGGAGGCGCTGCCGTGGACGATGATCGGGCCGCCCTCGGTGTCCTTGAGCGCGGCGACCTCGTCGAGGGAGCGCAGGATCGTGGTCTCGCCCCAGTTCGGGACGAGCTCGTCCTCGGTGAGGGTGGTGGAGACGACGTACTTCGGCACGGACTTGTAGTGCGCGAACTCGGCCATGTCCGGCCACACCGGGCTGAACGCCTGGTAGCTGGCCCGGCCCAGCAGGATCGCGGTGGACTCCTGCTGCTCCCGCCCCTTGATGTCGTACGCCTCGGGGAGGAACTCGACGTCCTTGAAGGTCCACCCGGAGTTGCGGTAGCCGGGCTCCCCGCCCGGGCCCTCCACGACCCCGTCGAGCGAGATGAAGGCGGTGCTGATCAGAGTGCGCATGGGTCGTTCCTTGCCGTCTCGTGTCGGTCTTCGATTGCTTGCGGTCGGTGCGGAGCGGTTCGGGGGCGTGCCCGCGACCGTCAGGCCAGGAGGCCGTTCAGCCACTGCTGCCAGGCGGCCTCGGCCCCGTCCGGGTCCGGCCCGAAGAGGTGGTGGAACAGGAGCAGCACGCCGGAGCCGTAGTGGAAGGTGTAGAGCCCGTCGGCGGTGCGGATGCCGACGCGCTCGTCGTCCGCCCAGACCACCTCGCCGTCGAGCGGCGCCAGGCCGGCCGGCTCCGCGTGGGCCCGGGCGCCCACGGCGACCGGGGCCGACAGCGACAGCGCGCCGAGGACCGCCGCCCGCGCCTCCCGGGGAGCCCTCCCCCGCGGCAGCGCCACGGCGAAGAGGGGAACCCCGGCGCGCCCGGGGAAGTGGGCCAGGTACTCGCGGAGCGTGTGGAGGTGGAAGGGCCAGCCGCGGCGCAGGGCGTCGTACTCGTCCTGCCAGTCGTCGCCGAGCAGGCCGCTGTGGACGACGCGGAGCACGGTGCTGCCGCGGTCCCGTCCCTCGATCAGGTACTCGAAGGCCATGAACCGGCCGTCCTCACCGGGGGACGTGCGGCTCGCGAAGCGCTTGCCGGGCTCGTAGGCGGTGATCACCGCCTCCTCGCGGTGGCCCGCGGTGGTCATGGCGGCGACGCCGCCCTCGCGCGGCTCCACCTCGTTGCGGCCCATGAACCAGGAGTCGATCCCCGGTCCGGTCGCGATCGCCTCCCAGACCTGCTCCGGGCTCGCCGGCAGGGTCGTCTCCAGTTCGATCTCGAACGGGTGCGTCATGGTCGGTCGTCCTGTCCTGCTTCGGGTGCGGGTGCGGGTACGGGTGCGGGTGCGGGTACGGGTGCGGGCGCGTACGGGCGCGCCTCCCCGGCCTCCGACGGCGGGCCGGTCGGGCTCGCCGGGGCGCCGGCCGGGGGCTCGGGGATCTGGTGGAGCCCGACGACCACGCGGTTGCGCCGGCCCCCGGGGGCGGCTTCGTCGTGGTAGCGGCCGACGAGGGCCGCCACCGCCCGGGCCAGCTCGTCCGCGAAGGCCGCGCGGTCGGCCGCGGAGGCGAAGCGCACCTCGGCGTCGATGCCGAAGGTCGCGACCCGCTGCCGGGCCCGGGCGGCGCCGCTCAGCAGCGCCCCGACCTCCTGCACCAGCCGGGCCCCCAGCGCCAGCAGCCAGCGGGCGGAGAGCTGGTCGGGCGACCGGGAAGGGTCCGGGCTGACGGCGGCCAGGGCACTGGGGGAGATCACGTAGGAGGCGGCGGTGGCGCGGTACACCCGCTCGGTGACGTTGCCCTTGCGCCGCTCCTCGACGAGCTCGACCAGCCCGTGCCGCTCCAGCTCCTTCAGGTGGTAGTTGACCTTCTGCCGGGGCAGCTCCAGGCGGACGGCCAGCATGGCGGCCGAGCCGGGCTCGGCCAGGGCGGCGAGGACCCGGGACCGCATCGGGTCCAGGGCGGCCTCGGCCGCGGCGGGTTCTTCGATCACAGCGACGTCCAGCACCCCTCCAGGGTCCACCCGACAGACATTCTTGTCAAGACAAGAGAATTTGTCGGTGAGTCGGGCCGGCCGGCCCGACGAGGCGCTCACCTCGGAAAACCGTTCGCGGCGGACACGGCGCGGCGCCGATACTGCGCCCATGACGATCAGCACGCCGCGGACGGCCGACCTCTGGAGCATCACCCGGGCCGACGTGGGCTCCGAGGAGGCGCTGGCGCTCCTGCGCGACTACTACATCGACGTCGCCAACCGGTACTACCGGCTGCACCTGGGCCGGGAGGGCACGCCCGAGGAGATCGAGTCCGGCCTGGCCGACTCCCCGAGCGACGACCTCGCCGGGCCGACCGGCCTCTTCCTGCTCGGCCGCCACGGCGGCGCACCGCAGGCCTGCGCCGGCCTCCGGGTGATCGAGGACCGCACGGTCGAGCTGACCAGGGTCTTCGTCCGGCCCGCCGTGCGCGGGACCGGTGGCGGCGGGCGCCTGCTCGCCGCCGTGGACGAGGCCGCCCGCGCGCTCGGCGCCGAGCGGATCGTGCTGGACACCCGGCTCGACCTGGTCGAGGCCCGCGCGCTCTACACCCGGCACGGCTACCGCGAGATACCGGCGTACAGCAGCGGCCCGTACGCCCAGATCTGGTACGGAAAGGACCTCACCGGGCAGGCCACCGAGGGCAGTTGACACCGGCTTCGGCGCGCCTGCCAGGCGGGCGGGCGCCGGGGAGGCCGATCGCGGGTCGTCGGGCGGCGGCTGTGGCGGCGGCCCCGGTGAGGGCGGTGGGGGCGGACCGCGGCGGCGACCGCGAGCACCGGTCCCTGCCCCCGCCCCCGCCCGGGAGTCGCATCGCGGGCGGGGGTGAGAGCATGAAGAACGGCCGCCGGACCTGGCCAGGTACTCCGACGGCCGTGGCCCCGTCCGTCAGGGGGCGGGGCACTTCGAACGCTATGACAGCCCGCAGCCGCTCGGCTACCACGGTGGGCCGTCCGGGGGATGCCGCGTGTCGCGCGGCACCCCGGGCCGTCCGACCGATCCGCTACGATCCGTGCTCGAAAGGTCGCTCTGCGACACCGGCCCGCGCCGGCGCCGCACCCGGGACACGACACGAAAAGCGGTGATCACCCTGGCCAGGCCGCGCTCCAGCCTCGTCATCGCCCTGGCACTCGCAACGGCGGTGTTCGGCGCCACCGTGCCGGCCGGCGCCGCCCCGACGGACGGCCCGGTGCCGGCCGGCGTCGGCGACCCGGTGTTCCCCCGGCTCGGGAACGCGGGCTACGACGTGCTCGGCTACGACCTCGACCTCCGCTACCGCCCCGACACCCGCACCGTGGACGGCACCGCCGTCCTGACCGCCCGCGCGCTCACCGCGCTGCCCGCCCTGGAGCTGGACGCGCTCGGCCTCGACGTGCACGCCGTCCGGGTCGACGGCCGGCCGGCCGCGTTCCGGGCGCACGACGAGAAGCTGAGCGTCGTCCCGGCCCGTGCGGTGCGCCGCGGCGCCTCGGTGCAGGTGACGGTCGACTACTCGGCCGACCCCGCGGCGAAGCTGCCGCACACCGGCTGGGTGCCCACCCCCGACGGCTTCGCGGTGGCCGGTCAGCCCGACAGCGCGCACACCGTGTTCCCGTGCAACGACCACCCGAGCGACAAGGCCCGCTTCACCATCGCCGTCACCGCGCCGGACGGTCTGCTCGGGGTGGCCAACGGGCGGCTCACCGCCACCGAGCGGCGCGACGGCGGGCAGACCACCCGCCGGTACGTCTCGCGCGAGCCGATGGCGACGGAGCTGGTGCAGGTGTCGGTCGGCGACTACACGGTCCGCGAGCGCACCGGCCCGGGCGGGCTGCCGCTGCGGGACGTCGTCCCGACCGCGCGCGCCGCCGATCTGGAGCCGGCCCTCGCCCTCACCCCCGGCCAGCTGGAATGGGCCGAGCAGCACCTCGGGCCGTTCCCGTTCGAGACGTACGGTCTGCTGCCCGCCGACACCGACGACCCCGACGCCTTCGGCTTCACCGGCCTGGAGACGCAGACCCTCACGCTCTACAAGCCGAACTTCCTGCGCCAGCCCGAGCCCGTGATCGGCTCGCACATGATGCACGAGCTGGTGCACTCGTGGTTCGGCGACAGCGTCTCGCCGCGCACCTGGGCGGACCTCTGGCTGAACGAGGGCCACGCCGACTTCTACGGCCTGATGTACCGGTACGAGCGCGGCTGGCCGGACTCGGGCGGTTTCAGCACCTTCACCGACCGGATGCGCGACGTGTACGCCAAGGGCGACCAGTGGCGCCACGACTCCGGTCCGGTCGCCGCGCCGACCGCCGCCGACCTCTTCGACAGCCAGCGGTACACCGGCGGCGCGCTGGTGCTCTTCGCCCTGCGCGAGCGGGTCGGCGCGGCCGCCTTCGACCGGATCGAGCGGACGTTCCTGCAACAGCACCGGGACGGCACGGCCACCACCGCGGACTACATCCGCACCGCCTCGGAGGTGTCCGGCCAGGACCTCTCCGGCTTCCTCACCGAGTGGCTCTACGGCGACCGGACCCCGGCCATGCCGGGCCACCCTGACTGGACCGTCACACCGGTCACCGGGGCCGACCGCGCGGACGGCCTGCTCACCGCACCGCACGGCACCGGGACGCTCTGAGCCGGCGCCCGCGCGGTGACGCGCCGCCGCGGTGACGCACCGCCGCAGTGACCACGGGCGACCGCACCGCCACCGGTGACCGCACCCCGCCGAGGCCCCCACCGCCACCGGTGACCGCGGTACCCGTGGTGACGGTGGCGCTCCCGGGGGCCGTGTGGTCGCCGCGGCCCCGCCGTACGCCCGGCGCGCCGGTCCGGTGCGCTCGGGCGCCCGCTGCGCGCCCCTGTACGGCGGGGGTCGGCAGGCGCATCGTGGTCCCACGGCCCGCCCGCCGCCCGGCCGAGTTCCGGCCGGCTCGCGGGCCGTCCAACGTCCGCGCGGAGACCGGCCCCGCCGACCGGCCCCGGACGGCCTCCGGCCCCGCCGCTCCCGCCCGCGACGCGCTGCCGGAAAATGATTGCCCCCGGCAGGCAACCCGGACGGGCTCCCATCGCGTTCAGCTGCCGTGAGAAGGACAACCACGACACGGCCGCCACGGCCGGCGACGACGGCAGGAACGGCGGGAGCACCATGGCGGGGGCGGCACGATGAGGGATGCGACACCGGACTTCGAGGAGTTCGTCGCCACCCGCAGCCCGCGCCTGCTGCGCATGGCATGGCTGCTGACCGGCGATCCGCACCTCGCCGAGGACCTGCTGCAGACGGCGCTCGCCAAGGTCTGGCCCAGGTGGGAGAAGATCTCCATCGACCGGCCGGAGGCGTACGTCCGGCGGGTGCTGGTGAACTCGCACGTCTCCTGGTGGCGGCGCCGTTGGCACGGGGAGCTGCCGCACGGCGAACTGCCGGAGCACCCGACGGGCTCGGACCCGTTCGAGGAGCTGGTGGTCGGCCACGTGGTGGCCGCCGCCGTCCGGGCCCTCCCGCCGCGCCAGCGCGCGGTGGTCGTGCTGCGGTACTTCGAGGACCTGAGCGTCGAGGAGACCGCGGAGGCACTGGGCTGCACGACGGGCACCGTCAAGAGCCAGACGCACCGGGCGCTGCAGTCCCTGCGCGGGAAGCTGCCCACCCGGGAACTGCTGCTGGACGGGGGACACCGTGAGCTGGTCTGACTTCGAGCGCCCCGGGCGCGGCGACGGCGACGGCCCCTGGATGGCCGATGCCGAGGTGGAGGACGAGCTGCGCGTGCTGCTGCAGCGCGCCACCCCGGACCTCCCCGCACCCGCCGACCGGATGGACCGGATCCGCGAGCGCGCCGACCGCACCCGCCGCCGGCGCCGGGTGGCCGGCCTCGGGGCCGGGCTGACCGGGGGCCTGGTCGCCGCCGCCCTGGCCGCCGCTCCGGCCACCGCGCCGGCACCGTCCCGCACCGTCCTGAGCCCCGCGAGCGGCGGGCCGGCCTCGGTCGGGCCCTCCCCCGAGACCCCGCCCCCGCACCTGCCGCCGGCCACCGCGGGCAGCTCGCCGAGCAGTTCGCCGACGGTCTCACCGACCGCCGTTCCGAGCTCCTTCGCCGGCGCGCAGGCCGTGCTGTTCCCGGAGCTCGGCAGGGTGATCCTCGACGTGCCGCGCGGCTGGTCCACCCTGATCCTGCCGAACGGCACCGGGTACGCGGCCAGCCAGCCGATGTCGGTCGCCCCCTACTGTCCGCCCTGGCTGAGCGACTGCGCGCCGCTGGAGGCGCTGAACGCCGACGGCGTGCTGATCGCCGTGACCCTGATCGACGACCCGGCCCACGTCGAGAAGCTGGCCGGGATCACGGCCGCGGCCGAGGACACCGCGCTCGACAAGGACTGCAGCCTGCGCGGAGGCACCCGCCAGCTCACCGGCCACCGGACCGTCACGGTGGCCGGCACGACGGCGGTCGTCGAGCTGACCGCCTGCCTGAACCGCCCCGCCGCCCGGACGGTGGAGCTGGTCCAGCGAGTCGTCGACTCGGTCCGCACGACCGGCGTCGCCGCTGTCGCCGCCGCCGGCAGCAAGCTCGGCTGACCGCACCCGCCCCCTCCTCCCCCGAAGGTGGTCCCTGCCATGGCCCTGTTCCGTCGCCTCCTCGTCGGCCTGGTGCTGCTCCTGGCGGGCCGTACGCCCGCCGCACCGAGCCCGCTCTCCTCCTCCCCCGCCCCGGTGGCGGGCCCCCGGGCGTGCCGCCCGCCGTCCCGGCCGGCCTGCGCCCGGCGCCGCCCGCGCAAGGGCGACCGGGCCCGACGGACCTGCCACATCGCCTCCCCGCCCCCGCAGCGGGGCTGCTCGCGGTGATCCCGAGGCCGGGGACGGCCGTCGCGCTCCGCACGGAGGTGCCGCCGCACCGGGCGCCGGCCGGGGCGCTCGGACGGCGCCCGGTACGGAACGGGCCCGGCCGGCGACCGCCGGCCGGGCCCGTGGCGGACGGTGGTCAGTAGCGCAGGACGGCGGCGATCCGGCCCCGGCCGGCGAGCTCGCCGGCGGGGACGAACTGCACCTTGGCGCCGGTGTCCAGGGCACGCTCGACGATCTCGTCGACCATGTCGTCGCGCACGTCCGGCCCGCCGGCGTCGGTGGGCACCAGGTGGCTGTCGGTCACCCGCACCGGCTCCCAGTAGTCCTCCTCGACCGCCACCAGGGCGGCCCGGCCCTCGCTCACGCTCTGCCAGACCTCGTCGATGCCGGCGGCGAGCGACTTGACGCTCTGGGCCGAGTCGAGCCGCGCGTGCAGTTCGGCGACGGCCTGCTGCTCCTGCCGGGCGACGGTGGGGCGGACGGCCTCGGCGACGGCGGCGGCCGAGGCGTGGCCGAGGCCGCCGCGCGCCACCTGGGCGCTGGCCCGCTTCACGGCGGTGCCGACCTCGTCCAGCAGCGCGAGGGCGGCGGCCTCGCCGAGCACGTACAGCGGGCGCGCGTCGGCCTCCAGCACGGCGGCCAGCGCGGTGTCCGCGTCCCGCAGGAAGCGGCGGGTCTCCTCGTCGCGGAAGGTGCTGGGGACGTCGCCGATCCGCTCCTTGCGCTCGACGTCCCAGTCCGGGCCGACCTGGTCCAGCGGGAAGGCGCCCCCGGTGTGCTCCACCAGCCGCGACGCCGTCCCGCCGAACAGCGCGACCCGGTCGGCGGCGACCGTCAGCACCCAGTACGGCGCCCCGGCGGTGTAGGAGGAGACCAGGTTGCGGGTCAGGAAGGTCTCGGAGAACACCACCCGGGCGGCGACCGTACGCGGCAGCGACCAGACCTGGTGCTCGCCGGGCGCCGCGAAGATCACCAGGGCGTCCTCGGCGTGCACCAGGTCGACCTCCCGCAGGGCCCGGTCCAGCTGCTCCACCACGTCCAGCCGGTCCGCCCGGGAGACGGCCTCGTCCGCGTGCAGCCGGTTCTTGGCCTCCGCGATCAGGTTGCGCAGGCGCACCGGGTCCTGCGTGTTGTCGGGCTCGCTGCGGTGGGTCGGCAGCAGGACGGAGACGGCCGGGTAGCGCCGCGGGCGGCGCAGTTCGGCGAGGACGGCAGGCGTGAGCTCGGCTGCGTGCATCGGATGCCCTTCTTGTCGCGGTTGCCTCGACATGCTCGGCAGAATCAGATTCTCTTATGGTTTGCCAGCTTTGCCGGATTTGCCTCCCCACCCCTCCCCATCCAAACGCCCTCCTATGCCCACCGCCACCGAAAAGGTGTCCGTATCCGAGGTGGGATCGGGTGCACCGGGCCCATCGGGAGACCCGCGCGAGACCTGAGGTGTCATCAGGACGCTTCGAGCGACGGACGGTTCGGCCGTCGGCGGGCTCTCCCCCGGTGTCGGGCACCGCCGTGCACCGGGGCCCGACAAAGGCGCGGGAGGGGGTCGGCCGGGGCCCGCAGGACGAGGAGGGGTGAAGCCGCCGGCCCACCCGTAACCCGGGTGGCGCAGCGTCGTTGGGCGGGGCATGAAGAAGCGCAGCATGCTCGCCGTCGCCTCGCTCGCCGTGGGTGTCGTGGCCTCCCTCACCGCTCCCAGCGCGCACGCCGGCACGATCGGCGGGCAGGGGGACCTGGCCGGCCCGCTCCAGCAGGGCGGCACGCTGAACGCGGCGCCGGATGCCGTCCAGGGGCAGGTCGGCGACGCCGGCGGGGTGGTCGGGGAGGCGACGGGCCATGTGACCGGCCAGGCGGACGGCCTGATCGGGCTGCCCTCCTGACACCGGTCGGCCACAGCTGCGCCCCGGCGGCCGGAACCGCCGGCGCGGCCGGGGCGGCCTTGGCGGCCTTCGGCGGTCAGCCGAGCGGGGCCCCGAGGTCCTGGGTCCAGTAGAGGCCCGCGGGACCGGTGGCCACGCCGATGCCGACGTCCTTGAAGCCGCAGTCCAGCATGTTCGACTGGTGGATCCCGCCGTCCATCCAGCGCGAGACCACGGTGCCCGGTGCGCTCGGCCCCCGGTCGAGGTTCTCGCCCCACTGTGACCAGCGGTAGCCGGCCGCCGACAGCCGGGCGTCCGCGCGGGCGCCGTCCGGGTTGACGTGGTCGAAGAAGGCGCGGGCCACCATGTCGTCGGTGTGCTTCTGTGCAGCCGCGTGCAGCTTGGGGTCGATCCGCAGCGGGGCGCAGCCGACCTTGGCGCGTTCGCCGTTGACGAGGTCCACCAGCTGGCGCTCCAGGCTGGGTGGCGTGGCCGGGCGTGCGGTGGCCGGTGCGGGCGGCGGGGTCACGGCCACCGGCGACTCGGTCGGGGTCGGCGTCGGCGCGGCTGTCACCGGCGGGGCGGCCGGGGTCTCGCCGGCGGGGGTCTCCGGTACGGACTGCACGGGTATCGCGGGCGCGGGCAGGGTGTCGGGCGCCGCGGTCGGGGTGGTCGGTTCGGGCGCGGCCTGCTCGGGCTGCGCGTGGTGCGGCCAGACCAGGGCGAGGGTCGCCACGGCCAGCACCGCCGCCGTACCGCCCGCGACGGCGGTCCGGCGCCGGATCGGGCCGAACCGGCTCCCGGAACCACCGGGCGCCCCGGGGCTTCCGGCACCGCCGGCGCCGCCCGCCGGCCCGCCGGCCGGGCCCGTGCCGGGGGTGGCCGCGGCGGCCGCGGCCTGGAGCTGCAGCCCGGTGGGCGAGTCCAGCGGGATCGGCACCAGCGCCAGACCGGCCAGCAGGCCCTCGGCGGGGAAGAGGTCGCGGCCGAGCCCGTCGCAGCCGGCGCAGCCCCGGATGTGCCGGGCGATGCGCTTGCGCCAGACCGAGTCCGGGGTGCCGTCCCAGCCCGCGGTCAGCTCGCCCAGTTCCGGGCAGCGCGGGTAGGCGGTGAGCGCCCGGACCACCACCCGGCCCGCCTCCAGCTGCTTCTTCATCCGCTGGACCCGGACCGCCGTGTGCTGCGGCGTCAGGTCGAGGGCCTCGGCGAGTTCGGCCCGGGTGAGCTCGCCGCAGGCCTCCAGCCACCAGAGCGCGAGCAGCTCCCGGTCGTCCGGGTCCAGCCAGCGGGTGGCCTCGGCGACCTCGCGGCGCTGGCCGGACAGGCCGAGCCGCAGGATGGTGAGGTCGGTGAAGTCGGCCCGCGGGTCGGCGAGCTCCCAGGCCTCGTCGAGGCCGCCGACGGCGCTCTGCTGCTGGCCGGTGAAGCGCCGCCGGACCTGGTTCATGGTGATCGCGACCAGCCAGGAGCGGAAGGACTCCGGGTCGCGCAGCCCGTCCAGGCCGTCCAGCGCACGGATCATGGTCTCCTGGGCGACGTCGTCGACGTCGGCATGGCCGTTCAGCGCACGGCCGGCGACGTTGTAGACCAGCGGCAGCCAGGTGGCGACCAGCGCCTCCTGGGCCTGCCGGTCGCCCGCCTGAGCCGCCAGCACCAGGGTCGTCCCGGTCCTGCTCTGCACGTCAACGTTCATGGTCCGCACTCCGTCTTGCCGTCATCCGTCCGCCGTTGCCTCCTCGGAGACCTCGGGGAAGTGCTCAGATAACAACAATTTGCGCGGATTCGGAAACGGGAGTTCGACCGGGGGCCGGCGATCAGGACGGGGAGGCGAAGACCTGGGTCCACCAGGGGCCGCCGGAGCCGGTCTTCACACCGACGCCGATCTCCTTGAAGGAGCAGTTCAGGATGTTGGCACGGTGGCCGGGGCTGTTCATCCAGGCGTCCATCACGGCGGCCGGGTCCTTCTGGCCGCGGGCGATGTTCTCGCCCCAGCTGCTCCAGCGGTAACCGGTGGCCTCGATCCGGTGGTCGGCGTGCTGGCCCTCGGGGCTGGCGTGGTCGAAGTAGTTGCGGGCGGCCATGTCCTCGCTGTGGCCCTGGGCGGCGGTGGCCAGCCGGGTGTCGGCGGTGAGCGGTCCGCAGCCGTGCTGGGCGCGCTGGGCGTTGACCAGGTCCACGACCTGCTGGGCGTACTGGGCCGCGGTGCCGCCGGCGGCGGTACCGCTCGCCGGGGCCGCGGTGGTCCGGCCCGGGGTGGTGGCGGCGCCGGTCGAGGCCTTCGGGGAGGCGCTCGCGGTGGCACCGGAGGTCGGCTTGGCGGTCGTCGCGCTCGCCGGGGCCGGGCCGGACGCGGTCGCGGCGGAGGCGCCGGTCGAGGGGCTCTGGCCCGCCGAGGCCGAGGCGGTGGGCGCCGGGGCGGCGGAGCCGGCGTGGGCCGGATCGCCGGCGGAGGGGCTGTCGGCGGGCGCGGGCGCCGGCCCCGGGTCGACGCCGCCGGCACCGGGGATCTGGATCCCGTTGTGGTCCCCGGCCTCCGCCGCGATCTGCGGGTCGAGGGCCACCGTCCGCTGCCCGTCCCGGTCGCCGTAGACGACGTACCCGGCCCCGCCGAGCGCGGCGAGGACCCCGGTGCCCGCCACCGCGGCGGCCACGGCCAGCACCGGGCCGATGCCCCCTCGGCGGCGGCCACGACGGCCGCGGCCCCGGTGCCGGTCGGCCGCACGCCGCGCCGCGCGCCCGCCGCCGGAGGTACCGGAGCCCCCGGCGGCGGGGAGGATGGTCGTCCTGTCTTCGCTGTTCACCTGGGCACACTTCCTGTTCGGGTCGGCCGGTCCGGGTGCCGACACCTGGGAGACCTCCCGGCGGCGCGCCGATAACAGAAAGTACGAACGAATTTCCGATCCTCCTCCCGGGGGCCGCTCAGCCGGCGGCGTCCGGAGCCATGTCGTAGGTCACGAACATCGTCCGGGTGGCGACCTGGTCGTACTTGCTGCGGGCCCGGTGATTGTCGTCGGCGGTGATCCACCGGACGGCGTTCCAGCCGCGCTCGGCGGCGATCACCCTCAGCCGGGCCAGCAGCGCGTCCACCGCCCCGCCGCCGCGCACGGCCGGGCTGACGAACAGGTCGTCCAGGAAGCCGGCGACCGCGCCGTGCAGCGGCCGGACGAACGGGCGGTAGTGCGCCAGGCCGACCGGCGTCCCGTCGGCGTCGCGGACCAGCAGGCCCTCCAGCTCGTGCGCCGGGTCGGTGAGCCAGGACCAGACCAGGTCGGCCTTCGCGTCCGGGATCGGCACCCGGTAGAAGTCGCAGTACCCCCGGAACAGCTCGCGCCAGGCGGCGAACTCGGTGCTCTCGGGCGCTCCGACGCTCCAGCGGGCGTCGGTGGCGGCGGTCTCGGGTGTCATCTCGGCCTCCGGGGTCGGGTGGGGTGCGCGGCCGGCACGGCGCGCACCGCACCGGCTGTCGCGCCAGCATGACGGCCCGTCGGGCCCCGGCGGATGGACGGTCCGGCCAAGAACGCCGGCCGCTCCACTACGCGGCGGCGCAGTCCCGCGCCCGGGTGCCGACGCGCTCGCGCAGCCACCTGCCGCCGGTCCGCCCACCCGGTTCCCGGGGCCTAATTCGTTTGACCACGGGCCGTGGCGACGCTGCACTGTGGCGGGCGCCGCGCGGCGTGGCGCCGGCACTCCAGGGGAGGCAGCGGCAGCGATGGACATCCGTCCCACCACCGACCAGGACCTCGACGTCTTCGTCGACACGCTCCACACCGCGTTCGGGCGCTTCCCGGAAACCCTGGCCGAGGGCGGCGGAGGGGTCTGGTGGTCGGCACTGGAGATGGACCGCGGCCTGCTCGCCGTGTCGGCGGACGGGCGGCCCGTCGGCACCGCCGCCGCGTACTCCTTCGAACTCACCCTGCCCGGTGGGGTGCTGGCCCCGGCCGCCGGGGTGACCGGCGTCGGCGTCCTGCCCTCGCACCGACGCCGGGGCGTGCTCACCGCGATGATGCGGCGTCAACTCGCCGACCTGCGGACCCGGGGGGAGTTCCTCTCCGTCCTGACCGCCTCCGAGGCCCTGATCTACCGCAGGTTCGGCTACGGACCGGCGACGTACACGCGCCGGCTCACGGTGCCGCGTCACCAGGCCGCGCTCGCCCTCCCCCGGGCGCGCGGCGCGGCCGACGCCCCGGCGACCGGCTCGGTCGAGGTGCTGCGGCGTGCCGAGTGCGGCGCGCTCCTGGAGGAGGTCTACGACCGGTACCGCCGCACACAGCCCGGCGCGCTGTCCCGGCCGCACCGCTGGTGGGCCTCGGGCGCGGGACAGCCCCCGGTCGCTCCGGCGCCGCGCCACATCGCCGTCCACCGTGACGCGGACGGCGTCCCGGACGGGTACGCCAGCTACGCGCGCGTCGAGCCCGACGTCCTGACGGTCGACGAGACCGTCGCCGCCGACGACGCCGTCTTCACGGCGCTGGCCCGGTTCGTGCTCGGCCACGACCTGATCGGCCGGGTGGTGTTCAAGCACGTCCCGCCCGAGCACCCGCTGCGCTGGCAGCTCGCGGACTTCCGCGCCGGCGAGGTGAGCCATGACACCGACTGGCTCTGGCTGCGGCTGCTGGACGTCCCGCGCGCGCTCGCCGCGCGCGGCTGGTGCACGGACGGCGAGCTGGTCCTCGACGTCGACGACCCGTTCCTCGGCGAGCACGGCCGCCACCTGCTGACCGTCCGGGACGGCCGGGCCGACTGCGTCCCGACCGACCGGGAGCCCGACCTGTCCCTGGACGTGAGCGACCTGGGCTCGGTCTACCTCGGCGGCACCGCTCCGAGCACGCTGGTCCGGGCCGGACACGTCCGGGCCCACCGCCCGGGCGCGGCCGCCCTCGCCGACGCCCTCTTCCGCGCCGAGCGCCCCGCGCACTGCCTGCACTGGTTCTGACCGCGCGCACAGCAGCCGAGGGCGCCCTGCCCGCCGTCGCGCGGACCCGGGCCCCGGCCCTCCGGCCGTCCACCGGGGCGTGTCCTGCGGTCCCGGGCGGGCCGCGTCGCCGATGCTGGAGCCTCCCCCGAGCCTTCGGCCGCCGGCCCTTCCGGGCTCGTCCGAGCCCATCCGAGGAGCCCCCATGCTGCTCCGGCACCTGGCCCTGACCTCCCGCGCCGTGGCGGGCGAGCCCGGCCGCCGGGCCAAGACCACGCTGCTGGCGGACTGTCTGCGCGAGCTCGGCCCGGCCGAGGCCCCGGCCGCGGTGGCGCTGCTCTCCGGCGAGTCCCACCGGCTGCGGACCGGCATCGGGCCGGCCGCCCTGCGCGACCTGCCGCCCGCCGCCGCCGAACCGTCGTGGGGCGTGCGGGACGCCGAGCGGGCCCTGGAGGCCATCGCCGAGGTGCACGGCCCGGGGGCCCGGGCCGAGCGGCAGCGGCTGCTGGCCGAGCTGTTCGGGCGGGCCACCGACGTCGAGCAGGCGTTCCTGCGGGCGGTGCTGGTCGGCGAGCTGCGCCAGGGCGCGCTGGACGCGGTGGTGGCCGACGCGGTCGCCGCGGCCGCCGCCGTCCCGCCGGCGGCGGTGCGGCGGGCGCTGATGTTCCGGGGCTCGGCCCGCGCGGTCGCCGAGGCCGCGCTGACCGGCGGCGTGCCCGCCCTGGCGGCCTTCCGCCTGGAGGTCGGCCGCCCCGTCCGGCCGATGCTGGCCGCCTCGGCGCCGGACGTCGCCTCGGCACTCGACCGGATCGGCCCGGCCGCGCTGGAGTGGAAGCTGGACGGCATCCGGATCCAGGTGCACCGGGACGGCCGCGACGTGGCGGTGTTCACCCGGAGCCTGGACGACATCACCGCCCGGGTGCCCGAGGTGGTCGAGGCGGCACTGGCCCTGCCGGTCCGGTCGGCGGTGCTGGACGGCGAGGCGATCGCGCTCGGCCCCGACGGCCGCCCCCGCCCGTTCCAGGAGACCGCCGCGCGGACCGCCTCCCGGCAGGACCCGACCCGGCTGCGCGCCGAAGTACCGCTCAACGCCTACTTCTTCGACCTGCTGCACCGCGACGGCACGGACCTGGTGGACCGGCCGGGCCGGGAGCGCTGGGCCGCCCTGGACGAGTCGGCGCCGGCCGCGCTGCGGGTGGCGCGCACCGGGACGGAGGACCGCGCGGAGGCGCTGGCCTTCTTCCGGGACACCCTGGCGCTGGGGCACGAGGGCGTGCTGGCCAAGGATCCCGCGGCCGGCTACGCGGCCGGCCGGCGCGGGGCCGGGTGGATCAAGGTCAAGCCGCGGCACACCCTGGACCTCGTGGTGCTGGCCGCCGAGTGGGGCAGCGGCCGGCGGCGCGGCTTCCTCAGCAACCTCCATCTCGGCGCCCGGGCGGCGGGCGAACCCGGCCTCGGGCCCTGGGTGATGCTGGGCAAGACCTTCAAGGGCCTGACCGACGAGACACTCGCCCGGCAGACCGCGGAACTCCTCGCCCGCGAGGTCGAACGCGACGCGTACACCGTGCGGGTACGGCCGGAACTCGTCGTGGAGATCGCCTTCGACGGTGTCCAGCGAAGCCCCCGCTATCCCGCCGGGCTGGCCCTCCGGTTCGCCCGGGTGGTCCGCTACCGGCCCGACAAGAGCGCGGACGAGGCGGACACCGTGGCCGCCGTCCGGGAGATCGCCGCGGCGGAGGGCCTCGGAACGACCCCTCAGGAGTGATGACGGTCGGTCAAACTCCTTTTGCCATAGCTTTGTTCGGGTTCCGAGTGGAATCGGCCATTCTGTGCGAGTGTCGCGACACACCCTTCGTGTGCGACAGAGCGAGGGCTAGGTTGACAAGGACGGCGGGGGGCGACCGGCCCGGGCGATCCGGTGCCACACCACTGAGAGGTGTCCGTACATGCAGGTGAGCATCGACCAGGACCGTTGCTGCAGCTCCGGCCAGTGCGTCGGCACGGCGCCGGACGTCTTCGAACAGGACGACCACGACGGGCTGGTGAGGCTCCGCGTGGCCGTCCTGCCGCCGGTGCGGTACGCCGATGTGCGGCTGGCCTCCGAACTCTGCCCGGGCGGCGCGATCACCGTCGCCGAGGACGCCTCGGACAGAGCCGGGGAGCAGACGGGCCCCACGACCGTCTAGGGCCTGTCCGGCCCCAGGGCTCGCGCCCACCCGGCCCGCGCCGCCGGCCCACCCCCCGTAGCCGCCTGCCGCTCCGCCACGCGAGGAGACCCCACCTTGACCAGCACGCCCACCGCCCCCGCCCCCGCCCCGCTGCTGCCCGCCCCGCACGACGGCCGCTGCCCGTTCAACCCGCCGCCCGCCTACACCGAGGCCGCCCGCGAGGGCTCCGTCACCCGCGCCGAGCTGCTGGACGGCTCCTCCTGCTGGCTGGTGACCGGCTACCCCGAAGTCCGCTCGGTGCTCTCCGACCGCCGCTTCAGCGCCGACATCCGGCACCCCGAGTTCCCGTCCTTCTCCCCCGGACGACGGGCGATCGCCGCCGCGAACCCCAACTTCCTGCGCCTCGACGACCCCGAGCACTCCCGGCTGCGCCGCATGGTCACCGGGGACTTCCTGGTCAAGCGGGTCGAGGCGATGCGCCCGGAGGTCCAGCAGATCGTCGACGAGGCCCTCGACCGGATGACCGCGGCCGGCGGCCCCGCCGACCTGGTCAGCGGCTTCGCCCTGCCGGTGCCCTCCCTGGTGATCTGCCTGCTGCTCGGCGTCCCGTACGAGGACCGGCAGATGTTCCAGGAGCTCAGCCGCCTCCTGATCAACACCACGTCGTCGCAGAGCGAGGTGCAACGGGCCCAGACCGAGCTGCTCGACTACCTCGGCGGCCTCGCCGCGCAGAAGCGGCGCCGCCCCGGCGCCGACGACATCCTCGGCCGGCTCGCCGCCCGCGACGACCTCAGCCTCCGGGAGATCGCCGCGACCGGCATGCTGCTGCTGGTCGCCGGCCACGAGACCACCGCCAACATGATCGCGCTCTCCACCCTCCTGCTGCTGCGCCACCCCGAGCAGGCCGCGCGGCTGGCCGACCCGGCGGCCGTCCCCGGCGCGGTCGAGGAACTGCTGCGCCACCTCACCATCGTCCACATGGGTCTGCCGCGGCTGGCGGTGGAGGACGTCGAGCTGGGCGGCGTCCGGATCCGGGCCGGCGACGGGGTGATCGCGATGCTCTCCACCGCCAACCGGGACGAGGAGCTGTTCGCCGCGCCCGGCCACCTCCCCGCCGACGAGCTGGACCTGGACCGGGACGCTCGGCGCCACCTCGCGTTCGGCTTCGGCGTGCACCAGTGCCTGGGCCAGCCGCTGGCCCGGGCGGAACTGCAGATCGCCCTGGCCACGCTCTTCCGGCGGCTGCCCGGGCTGCGGCTCGCGGCGCCGGACAGCGAGCCGGCCTTCCGCACCGACGCGTTCATCTACGGCCTGGAGGCGCTGCCGGTCGCCTGGTGAGACCGGCCGCCGGAGCGGATCCACGCCCCCGCGCAGGCATGGCACCGGCAAGGCCGGGCAGGAGTGGTGACGCAGGCACCGTCGGGCACCACCCGCCCGGTCCGCCGCGGCGCGCAAGGCCCCTCGGGTTCGGTTGGCCCCGGGGCGGGCACCGAGGCAGGCTGGAAGGGCGAGACAGGAGCCCGGTCCGACGGCCGCCCCGCGCCACGGCTCGCCGTGGCGCCCTCGGACGACCCCGGGCCGGCCGAGGAGACGGAGCCCGCGATGACCGATATGAGCGCACGGTCCGAGGTGAGCGTCGATCGGGAGGAGGACGTCCGCGCGGCCGACCCCGAGGAGGGCATCACCTCCATGCAGAACCAGCACGCGCAGGACACCTCGCAGGCGGAGGGTGAGCCTCTGGAGGAGCCCGGGGCGCACAGCTGACCGTCCGCGACGAACGGATACCCACGAGGCCGCCCGCTGCCCGGGCGGCCTCCGCGACCGCAGGTGTCGCTGCCCGGTCGGCGGCGGCCCGGCGGGGAAGGATGGGCGCATGAGCGAGCAGCAGAGCGCAGCAGCGGCGCAGGGCGGACGAGCGATGGACAGACCCGGGGACCCCCGGGCGTCCTGGGCCACCTGGACCACCCAGTCGATCATCAGCGGACCGGGCGGAGTCACCACCGCCGAGGTCGGCCCGATCTCCGGCGATCTCACCGTGCACACCACCTGGGTGGACGGCGAGGCCCGGCTGACCGTGCAGTACACCGGGGCACTGGACTGGTACACCGTGGCTGGCAGCCCGGTGCCGGCGGCGGACGAGATCACGGCGCGGGCGATCCACCAGGCGATGGTCAACACCGTGAAGACCGGACGCGGGGCCGGCGCCCCGCAGGCGCCCGGCATCTGAGCCCTGCACCTCGGGGTTCCGCTCCCGGACACGCGGGGCCGACCGCCCGGATCCACCGGGCGGTCGGCCTTGTGCGTCCGGGAGCCGGGCGCGCACCCGGCCGGTCAGGGCCGGGTACGGGCGCGCCCGGCGATCGCCGGGTGCCCGGGACCGCTCCCCGGGACCGCTCAGCGGCCCGCCTCCCCCGGCAGGGGCGGGGCCGCGGCGGACCAGTACGCGGCGTCCGCCGCGCGACGGCGCCGGAGGTCCTCCCGGACCTCACGGGCGAGCTTGCGGGTGTCGCGCCGGTTGACGGTGGCGCCGATGCCCGCACCGACCAGCAGCGGGATCAGCGACGGCAGGCGGCGCAGCGTACTGCGGGTGAGCCGCTTGCGGACCTGCTGGCGGACCTCGGCGCCGAGCGCCATCGCGGCGAACCCGGCCGGCTTCACCAGCAGCGTCGCGTCGATGCCCCGCCGGTTGGCCCACGCGGCGACGTAGGCGGAGGCCCGCTGGGTGGTCGTGCCCTGCGCGGCGAGGCCGTACACCTCGTGCAGTTCGGCGATCAGCTTGATCTCGACGGCGGCCACGGCGAGGGTCTCGGCGGCGATCTCCACCGCCATCGCCGGCGGCACGGGCAGCATCGCCGCGGCGCCGACCCCCGCGCCGAGCGCTCCGGAGGCCCGGCTGGCCCCGGTGACCAGCAGGTCGGCCAGCCGCTCGGCGTCGGCCGCGTCGGGGTGCTGGGCGCGCAGGGTGGCCAGGTCCCGTACCGGGATGCGCGGCGCCGCGTGCATCAACTGGTCGGCGAGGGCCCGGCCCCCGTACGCGGCCCCCTTCGCGGCGGCCTTCCCCCCGCTGCCGAGCCGCCGGGAGACGGACCCGAGCAGGGCGGTGGCCCGGCTCCGGCCGCGCTCCGTCCGGTACTCGACGACCTGCCGGACCGGCCCGCCCTCGACGGCGGGGGCGGGCCGCTCCAGCTCCTCGACGAGTTCGGCCAGTTCCTCGGCGACCTGCTCGGGGGCGGGGTCCGGCTGTCCGGAGCGCCCCGGCTTCCTGAAGATTGCCATGCCCTGCGGGTACCCGGTGGGCCGCGGTGGTACGCGCTATTCGGTGATCTCGACCCCGCGCCAGAAGGCCACCCGGCCGCGGACGTGCTCCGCCTCCGGCTTCGGGTCGCGGTAGTACCAGGCCGCGTCGGGGTTGCGCTGCCCGCCGACGTCCAGCGTGTAGTACTCGGCGGTGCCCTTCCAGCCGCAGACGGTGGTGGTGTCGGACGGGAGGAGGTACTCCGCGCGGACGGATTCGGCCGGGAAGTAGTGGTTGCCCTCGACGACGGTGGTGTCATCGCTCTGCGCGACGACCGTGCCCTGCCAGCTCGCTGTGGTCATGCGCCGATCCTGCCCGACGAGCTGCCGGGACAACCACCCGGCCGGGGAGCCGCCGTCGGCGGAGCGGCGGGCGGCGGCCGAGGGCGGGCGGCGGAGGCCCGGGGTGCTACGGCAGCGGTTCGGCGTGCACCGGGAAGTGCGGGGACTGGTGGCCCCCGCTGGCGAGCATCCGGACCTCGCCCGAGTCGCTGATCTCGGCCCGGACGATGCCGCTGGCGTCCTCGTAGACGGGGTGGCCGCCGGGACCGGTCGCGCTGGTGCGGGAGACCACGACGACGTCCTGCGGGGCCTGGGTGCCGGGGGTTCCCGGGAAGGTCAGTGCGTAGCGGTTCGCGGGGTTCATCGCCGATCTCCTCGTCCCACCTGGTCCCAGCCGTGCCTGTTGTCCATGCTGTCCCTGCTGGTCTGCGCCGGACCGGACCGGCCGGCGACTGCCCGTCACCGGATCAGGCGGCGGGCTCGGTCGCCCGGGCGGGCGCGCCGCGGACCTCCAGCTCGTCGAGCAATCGGGCGGTGGCCTCGGTGACGGCCTCCACGGCGCGGTCGAAGGCCTCCCGGTTGTGCGCCGCCGGGGCGCGGAACCCCGACACCTTCCGCACGTACTGGAGGGCGGCCGCGTGGAAGTCCTCGTCGGAGGCGTCGGGCGTCACGGGCGGTCTCAGCGTCTTGATACTGCGGCACATGACCCCAGTCTCGCGCGCGGGAGCGCCGCTGGCGACCCCCATGTGTTACCGGCCCGCCATGGGCAGCACCCGGTGGTGTCATCCGATCGGATTAGGATTTCGCACGAACGAATTGCCCTCGGCCCTCGCCCCGTCCCGCTCCCGCACCGGTCCTCCCACCGGTTTCCGCCCGCTCTCCCCCGCACGCCCTCCCCGTCTTCCCCGTGTCACCGCCCTCCCCGTCTTCACCGGCCCGATGACCGTGCCGGCCCCCTTCCTGCCCGGCTCCCGCCCGGGCGTCACCCCGGAGTCCCCCCTTGCCACTCGCGCTGGTCGCCCTGGCCGTCACCGCGTTCGCCATCGGCACCACCGAATTCGCCGCCATGGGGCTGCTTCCCCAGGTGGCCGAGAACCTCGACGTCTCCATCCCGCAGGCGGGATGGCTGATCTCCGCCTACGCCATCGGCGTGGTGATCGGCGCCCCGCTGCTCACCGCCCTCGCGGCCGGACGGCCCCGCAAGGCGGTGCTGGTCGCGCTGGCAGGCCTGTTCGCGACCGGCAACCTGCTCTGCGCGATCGCGCCCGACTTCTGGTCGCTGGCCGCGGCCCGGGTGATCACCGGACTGCCGCACGGGGCGTTCTTCGGCGCCGGAGCGGTGGCGGCCGCCGAGCTGGTGGCCCCGCACCGGCGGGCCCGCGCGGTCGCCGTGATGTTCTCCGGCCTGACCGTCGCCAACATCGTCGGGGTGCCGGCCGCGACCCTGCTCGGCCAGCACCTCGGCTGGCGCGCCACCATGCTGGTGGTGGTCGCGATCGGCGCCCTGGGCACCGTCGCCATCGCCCGGCTGGTGCCCCAGCTGCCCTCCCCCGCGCAGTCCGGACTCCGGCACGAGGTGAGCGCGTTCCGCAGCGGGCAGCTCTGGCTGGCCCTGGCCACGGTGGTGTTCGGCTGCGGCGGCTTCTTCGCCTGCTACAGCTACATCACCCCGCTGCTCACCGAGGTCGCCGGCTACGCGACCGGATCGGTGACGCTGGTGCTGGCGCTCTTCGGCGTCGGCATGACGATCGGCAACGTGCTGGGCGGCTTCGCCGCCGACCGCGCGCTGCGCCCGACCGTCTGCGCCGCCTTCCTGCTGCTCGCCGCCACCCTGGCGCTCTTCGGGGTGACCGCCCGCACCGAGTGGTCGGCCGCCGTGACGGTGGTGCTGATCGGGCTGTTCGGCTTCGCGATCGTCCCGGCCGTGCAGACCCTGGTGCTGCAGAAGGCGCGCAACGCCCCGACCCTGGCCTCGGCGACGGTGCAGGGCGCGTTCAACCTGGCCAACGCCCAGGGCGCCTACTTCGGCGGCCTGGCCCTGGACGCCGGGCTCGGCTGGACGTCGCCGACGCTGGTCGGCGCGGGGCTGGCCGCCTCGGGCGCGGTGATCGCGGTGATCGCCTGGGCCGCCGACCGGCGACGGCCGGCTCCGGTCGGCCCCGGCTCGGTGCCCGCACCCGCGTCCGGGTCCGGGTCCGGGTCCGACGGGGACCGGCCCGTGCCCGCCGGGGGCACGCCGGCGCCGGGCACCGAGGTCTGCGCCCACGGCTGACCGGGCGGTGCCCCCTCGTCACCGCCGCCGACCGCGTTCGCCCCGGCGGGTCAGCGGGGAGCGGGCCCGGCAGCGGTGACGAAGGCGGTCCCGCCGGCCTCCCCCGAGGCGCCCTCGGCGGACCGGACGGCGGAGACGCCGCGGAACTCGTCCACGGCGACGTGGTGCGTGCCGGCGCGCGGATAGGTGACCCGGATCGAGTCGGCGGTGGTCAGCGCGGAGGCACCGAGGGCGGTCAGCATGAGCACCCGGTGCCGCAGCGAGTCCGTGACGTCCTCGATGATCTGGAAGCGGTCGCCCCGGGTGTCGGTGACCGTGACCGCCCCCGGACAGGTACTGGTGAGCATGATCGTGACGACCAGGGCGTCGCCCTGGGCGACCGGGGCGAGCACGGGCAGGACGGCCTCGGTACTGGCGTCCGCCTGCTGGTCGGAAGCGGTCCGGGAGATCCAGGACGGGGCGTCGGCACCGGCGTGGCCCGTCGCCGGCTGTGCGCTCGGGGCCGGGCGGGCGGCGTCGTCCTCGGCCGGGCAGCCGAGCGCCTCGGCGGAGTGGGCGGCCGGAGCGTGGACGGTCAGCAGGCCGAGCGTGGCGCCGATGCCGAGCGCCACACCGACCAGCAGGGTCAGCGCGTACGTCCGGAGCCGGCTGCGGCCCCGGACCGGCGCGGGCAGGGGCTCGACCGGCCGGGGAGCCGGAACGGGGGAAGGCGCCGGGACCGGCACGGGGGCCGGGGGCTCGGTGCCGGCCGCGGCGTTCCACCGGCGGTGCCACTCGGCCTCGTCACCGCCGCAGGCCCGGACGAAGGCCCTGGTCGTGGGCCAGGACGGCAGGCGCGAGCCGGAGGCCGCCTCGTACAGCGTGGTGTGGGAGATGGACCCGGCCGTCCTCGCCATGATGCGGAACGAGGGCTGGCCCGCCTCCAGCCGCAGCCTGCGCAGGTCCGTGGCGAGGTGCTCGGCCGCGGTCGGCGCCTGCGACACTCCCTCGGGTTTCGACTTCTGCTCCGCCACGGTGCCCCCCGTTGTCAGATGTCAGATCCTTCGGCGACCGGTGTCGCTTGTCGCGTACGGATCATAGCGGCGCGTGACCGGGGAGGTACGTGATCGGACGAATCCCGGGCCGGGGGCGGGTGTTCGCCCTGGAAGGGGGCCGGTGTCAGCTGTTGTCAGTTTCCGTCAGACGCTGTCGAACAGCCCCGCCGGTCGGGTCAGCTGGCTTCACCGCCCCGGACGGCGGGGCGGCGTGGAGCTCGATCGGACACCCGGTCGGACAAGGAGAATCGCGATGGGCAAGGGCATCCTCGGCAAGCTCGGGCGGCGTGGGGCGGCGGCGGCAGCCGTGCTGGCACTGGCGGCGGGCGGGGTCGGCCTGTCGACGGGCAGCGCGTCCGCCGTCGGGTGGTACTACCTCAACAACCACCCGACCAACCACGGGGTCGGCGTCTACTCGCAGCCGTACTCGTGGGCGAGCAAGACCACCGGCGACCTGAACTCGTTCTCGTGGTCCGGGGACGCGGTCGACATGCGGTGCTGGATCCGGGGCGAGAACATCAACAACCAGGGCAACGTCTGGTACCGGGTGCAGGCCGTGTACTCCGGCAGCTACGGCTACTGGTACGGGACGGCCTACGTGTACGGGGCCTACACGGACGGCAACTGGAACTTCCACGTCCCGACCGTCCCCGAGTGCTGACGGCCCGCTGATCCGGTGCGCCCCGCCCCTGGGCCTGAACCCAGGGGCGGGGCGCACCCGTTCGGCGCTCCGGCGGTCCCGGCCTGCCCGTCCCCGGGCGCCGCGGACCACGGGCCGATCACCGGTCGGACGGGCTCCCCGCCGTCGGGAGCCCCACCGGCTCGATCTCCCGGTGGCCGTCGGCCAGCAGCCGGTAGCCCTCGCCGTTGAAGGTGATCCCGGCCCGCTCCTCCTCGGTCAGCTCGCGCCGGACCTTGGCCGGGACCCCGGCGACCAGGGAGGCCGGCGGCACCCGCATGCCCTGCGGTACGACGGCGCCGGCCGCGACCAGCGAACCGGTCCCGATCCGGGCCCCGTTCAGCACCGTGGAGTTCATCCCGACCAGGACGTCGTCCTCGATCACGCACCCGTGCAGGACGGCGTTGTGGCCGACCGAGACCCGCTCGCCGATCACCAGCGGGAAGCCCGGGTCCGCGTGGAGGGTGCAGTTGTCCTGGATGTTGCTGCCCGCACCGACCGTGATCGACTCGGCATCGCCCCGGATCACCGCGCCGTACCAGACGCTCGCTCCGGCGCCGACCGTGACCGCCCCCACCACGACCGCGTTGGGCGCGACGAAGGCCGTCGGGTCGACGTCGGGCACCCGGCCCCCGACTGCGGCGATCAGCGGCTCTGCCATGTCTCGTCCTCCTGACGACACTCACCCATCATGTGCCGGTCATGATGGCACCCCCCGCTGCCGCGGCCCCCGGGTGCCCCCCGGCGAGAAGGGTCAGGGTCGACCGGCCCTAGCGGACCGGACCGGTGGCCGCGAAGGCACCGGCCGCCGGGGGCACCGCCGCCGGTCCGGCACCGGCCGGCGGCGCGGCGACGGCCGGCGGCGCGGCGACGGCCGGCGGGCGGGTGTCGCAGAGGCCGGCGGCGACCAGGCTCTCGTAGGCCGCGTTGGTCGCCGGCAGGTCGGACAGGTCGTACGGGTTCAGCGAGGCCGCGAACTGGCGCTGCCCGTCCGACCTGCCGTACATCAGGGTGTTGTAGCCCGGGATCCCGCCACCGTGGCCCCAGTACTCGCCGCAGGCCGTCGGCGTCCGCTGGAGGCCGAGGCCGTACTCCATGGACCCGCTCTGCGGGGAGGTCCGCTTCATCTCGGCCAGTTGGGCCGGGGCGAGCAGCCGGCCGCCGAGCAGGGCGGAGACGAAGCGGGTGAGGTCGGCCGTGGTGGAGATGCCGGCCCCCGCCGCCCCGGCCATGCTCGGGTCGAGCAGGGTGACGTCCGCCGGGCCGGTGGCGAGCTTGTAGTAGGCGTGGGCGTGCGGGCCCGGGACGAAGGGCGAGTTGATCGGCATCGAGGTACCGGTCAGGCCGAGCGGGCGGATGATCCGGCGCTGCACCTCGTCGGCCCAGCTGCGGCCGGTGATCCGCTCGATCAGCATCCCGACCACGACGTAGTTGGTGTTGGAGTAGTGCCAGCCCTGCCCGGGGGCGAAGTACGGCGGGTACTTGGTGGCGATGTCCACGAGGTCCTGCGGTGCGTACGAGTGCCAGCGGCCGGTGTCGAGCCACCGCTGCAGGGTGTCGGAGTTCTCCTCGAAGGAGAACGACGGGTCCTCCGTGTAGTTGAACAGGCCGCTGGTGTGGTTCAGCAGCTGGCGGACGGTGATCTGTCCGCCGTTCGGCACCACGCCCGGCAGGCGGCTCTCCACCGGGTCGTCCAGGCCGATCCGGTGCTCGGCGACGAGTTGGAGGACCACCGTCGCGACGAAGGTCTTGGTGACGCTGCCGATCCGGAACCGGCCGTCGGCGGAGGCCGGGGCCCCGGTGGCGAGGTCGGCGGTACCGGCCGCGCCCTTCCACACGGTGCGCCCGCGCTCGCCGACCAGCCCCAGCGTGGCCGAGGCGCCGCCCTTGGTCACCAGGCCGCGCACGGCCGCGTCCAGCGCCGACCGGTCGACCCGCCCGGTGGTGCCCCCGGCGGCCGTGGCGTCGCCGGCCGCCGACAGCGTGGTCGCGGGCTCCGTGCCCCGGGCGCCCGCGACCGGGGCCAGGGCACCCACCAGTCCCGCGCCGGCCAGCGCGACCGCCACCGCCCTCACGGCCAGGCCGCGCCCCCGCCGGCCCGTCCCCCGCCGGCCCTCCGGGCCCGTCCGCTCCGCCCGGCCCGCCTGGTCCCTCGTCGTTCCCGTCATGCCGTCGCCCCTCCCGCGATCGAACGGGCGGACAGCCGCGACGGCCGCCCCGGTCCCGTCACCTGACACCCTGACAGGACGTTCCGGGGCGGGCGTCACCCCCAGGTCCGGACCCGCTCCACCCCTGGTGCGACCTCCCCCCGGCGTGTCGCTCCGCCTGGAGGTCGAACAGGACCCCGACGGTTCCCGGGGTGCGCCTCCGACCGGAGTCGGAGACGCACCCCGCGGCGGCGGGCTCAGGCCAGCGGCGCCTTGACCCGCAGGACCTCGATGAACGCGCGGATCCACGCCGGGTGGTCGGGCCACGCCCGCGCCGAGACGACCACTCCGTCGACGACCGCCTCGCCGTCGACGTACTCGGCACCCGCGGCGGCCACATCGGGCTCCAGCGCCGGGTAGGCGGCGCTGCGGCGGCCGGTGAGCACCCCGGCGGCGGCGGTGATCAGCGGTCCGTGGCAGATCTGCGCCACCGGCTTGTCGGCCTCGAAGAAGTGCTGGACGATCCGCTTCACGTCGGCGTTGTTCCGCAGGTACTCGGGGGCGCGGCCGCCGGGGATGACCAGCGCGACGTACCGGGCCGGATCGACGTCCGCGAGGGCGAGGTCGGCGGGCCAGGTGTAGCCGGGCTTCTCGGTGTAGGTGTCGTAGCCGTCGACGAAGTCGTGGACCACGAACTGGAGCTTCTTCTTCGTCGGCGCCGCGATGTCGACCTCGTAGCCCTCCTCCAGCAGCCGCTGGTAGGGGTAGAACACCTCCAGCGACTCCGCGGCATCACCGGTGACGAGCAGGACCTTCGATGTCATCGCCGACATCCCTCCACATGATCGACCGTCAGACATGGTGCGGGCCCTGGCCGGTGGCGACCGGCGCGGGCCGGGAACAACCTCCCGCACCGCGCTGCGCCGACGCAACAGGGCGCACCGGTCGCACACCCGGCGTGTGACCGTCGGCACGCGCCGGGCAGAGCCGGTGCACGCCGGTTCCGGGGCCCACGCGCCCCCTCCGACCCGGCGCCTAGACTCCCTGGTGCCCAGGCCAGCCCCCGAAGGGAGTCCGCACGATGCCGGACCGCACCACCTACCTCGTCCTGCCCGGCTACCAGAGCTCGGGGCCCGCGCACTGGCAGACCCGGTGGGAGGAGGCCGACCCGGCGGCGTTCGTCCGGGTCCGGCAGGAGGACTGGGAGTACCCGGACCCGGACTCCTGGGTGGCCGTCCTCGACGCCGCGATCGCCGCGGCGGCGGCCGACGGGCCGGTGGTCCTGGTGGCCCACAGCCTCGGCTGCGTCGCGGTGGCCCGCTGGGCGGCCTCGGCCCCCGCCGGACGGACCGCCGCCGTCCGGGGCGCGCTGCTGGTCGCCCCCGCCGACATCGACAACGCCGACGTCCCCGCGCTCGTGGGCTTCCGCCCGGTGGCCCGGGAACGCCTCCCCTTCCCGTCCCTGGTGGTCTCCAGCACCGACGACCCCTGGATCACCGCGGAGCGCGCCCGCGGCTTCGCCGAGGCGTGGGGTGCCCGGTACGTGGAACCGGGCGCCCACGGGCACCTCAACGCCGACTCCGGGCTCGGCGACTGGCCCGAGGGGCGCGAGCTGCTCGCGGAGCTCTGACCGGACGGCGGGGCCGCGCCGCGTTCCCCCGCGATCGGGACCGGGGCGGAGCGGGCACTGGTGTGGTGCCCGCCCGCCCGATCGCCGGGCTGGCAGGATGGCGGCATGGAACGTGTGCTTGGAATCGGTGGGTACTTCATGCGGGCCGACGACCCGGCGGCCCTGAGCGCCTGGTACCGCGACTGCCTGGGCCTGGACGCCGACGACAACGGCCTCTGGCACCCGGGAGCCGGGCCGACGGTGTTCGCGACGTTCGAGTCCGGGACCGACTACTTCGGGTCCCGCGCCCAGCAGACCATGCTCAACTTCCGGGTCCGCGATCTGGAGGCGATGCTCGCGCAGCTGCGCGCCAAGGGGGCGGACGTGGCCGAGGAGACGCAGGACATGGCGGGTGTCGGCCGATTCGGCTGGGTCACCGACCCCGAGGGCCATCGGATCGAGCTGTGGCAGCCCGCCTGACCACGTCCCGGCGGTAGGCGCCCGGCGTACCGGGGACGCTTCGGCGGGCCTCTCACGCCGCCGGGGGCTCGCGACCGGCCCGGGCGGTGTCGTCAGCCCAGCCCGACGGCGTGGGCGACGAGGGTGAGCAGGGCCGCGTTCCCGGCCGCGCCGAGCGCCGTGGCGGAGAGGAAGCGGACCGCGGTGGCGTCGCGGACCGGGCCGAGGGCGATCGCGAGGAAGTAGCCCGGCATCGTCCAGAGCGCCACCGTCCACTGCCGGAGGGCGCCGGCCGGGCCGGCCCCGGCCCGCGGTTCCCGGGCGGCAGCGAGGGCGAGCAGCAGGTAGAGCGCGAGGTACCCAACGGCGGGCCAGAGCACGGCGGGGACGCCGAGGGCGGTGTGCGGCATGCTCCCATCCTCCGCCGGGCGGCCCGGCGGACGCATGAGTACCGGTACTCAGTCCGCCCCCGCCCGGGCGCGCGGCGGCCGGCTCCCCCCATGGTTCTGGGATAGGCCCGTGATCACTCGGCGGAGCAGAATCGGGGCACACCGAAATCCCTTGGAAGGACGAGAAGTTGATGAAGCGTCTGTCCCGACCGCTCGCCGTCGCGTTCCTCGCCGCCGCCGCCCTGGCCGGCGGGGCCGGGGCCGCCCAGGCCACCACGGTCGACCTCTCGGCCCACGGGCCGCTGGTGGTCGACCAGCCCGCCTACGAGCAGCTGAACGCCAAGAGGTGCGACGTCGAGTACACCGTGGCCTACTACAGCTACCGTACGCAGGGCTACCCGGAGCTGGAGTCGATGCTGCACGCGGAGAAGAGCTACGCACTCTGCCAGGCGGCGGGCTGACCCGGCCGCCGGGCCGCGGGCCCGGACCCCGAGCCGCCCAGAACGCACCCCCGGGGCGCTCGGCGCAGCAGGCCCGCCTCCCGGGACCGGCCGTGGCAGCCGTCCACGACCGACCCCGGGAGGTGCGGGGGCGCACCACCCGGCACCACCCGGCACCGACGGCGGCCGCGGGTACGGGCGCACGGACGCGGGTACCGGCGCACGGGCGCGGCGGAACTTCTCCCGCAGTTCGCCCGAACGCCACCCGGCCGGCCGCCACTGCTCCTAGTCTGCGGGCGACGACCACCATCGCCCCGACACCAGTGCGAGCTAGGAGCACCCATGACGAACCGTCCGCTCGACGGCAGCAGCCCGGCAGAGCCCGCGGAGGGCACGGCCTCCTCGCGCCGCCGGTTCCTGCGCGCGACCGGTGCCGCCGGCCTGGGCGCGGCCGCGTTCGCCGCCACCGGCGGCGAGGCGTTCGCGGCCCCGGCCGACGACCAGCCGGACGCCGCCGAGGAGCGCGGGGCCGCCGCGGCCCCGGCCGGCACCCGCTCCCCGGTCCGCACCGGGACCGGCCTGGACCGGCTGCCGCACCCGCTGGTCATCGGCCACCGCGGCGCGCCCGGCTACCGCCCCGAGGAGACCCTCGGCTCCTACGAGCTGGCCCTGGAGCTCGGCGCGGACGTCATCGAGCCGGACCTCGTCCCCACCAAGGACGGCCACCTGGTGATCCGGCACGAGAACAACATCGTGGAGACCACCGACGTCGCCGACCACCCCGAGTTCGCGGGCCGGAAGACCACCAAGACCATCGACGGCGTGGCCCAGACCGGCTGGTTCACCGAGGACTTCACGCTCGCCGAGCTGCGCACCCTGCGCGCCAAGGAGCGCCTGCCGCAGCAGCGCCAGCGCAACACCCTGTACGACGGCCGCTGGCCGGTGCTCACCTTCCGCGAGCTGGCCGACTTCGCGAAGAAGCGCGGCCGCGAGCTGGGCCGCGAGGTCTGGCTCTACCCGGAGACCAAGCACCCGAGCTACTTCCGCTCGATCGGCCTGCCGTTGGAGGAGCGGCTCGCCGACGAGCTGCGCCGCACCGGCCTGGCCGGCAGGCGCGGGCGGGCGATCCTGCAGTCCTTCGAGCCGAGCAGCCTGCAGCGGCTGGCCAAGCTGGTCGACAACCCGCGGATCCAGCTGCTCGGCGGCGCGACCACCCAGCCGTACGACTTCGTGCTGGCCGGGGACCGGCGCACGGTGGCGGACCTGGTCACCCCGGCGGGGCTGCGCTGGATCGCCTCCTTCGCCCACGGCATCGGCCCGACCACCCAGCTGATCGCCCCGGTGGACGCCGGCGGCAAGCTCCAGCCGCCGACCACGCTGGTGCGCGACGCGCACGCCGCCAACCTGCTGCTGCACCCGTACACGGTGCGCAACGAGAACGCCTTCCTGCCGGTGGACTACCGCCGCGGCACCGACCCGAACGCCTACGGCGACGCCATCGGGTGGGCGCGCTACCTCTACGAGCTGGGCGTGGACGGCTTCTTCACCGACCAGACCGACACCAGCGTGCTGGCCCGGCAGGACTTCTGGGCCGCCAAGGGCGTCAACTGACCGCTCGCGGCCGGTGACCCGACCGTGCCCCGGACCGTAGGGCGGTCCGGGGCACGGTCGTCGTCCGGTCCGGTCAGCCGTCGTCCTGCGGGCCGTCCGTGCGGTCGCCGCCGCCCTGCTCGGCCGGCTGGGACTGCTCGACCGGCCGGTTCGGCCGGTCGGCCTGGGTCGGCTGGGTCGAGCGCGGCCGGCCTGGGTCCGCCGTCCGGCCGCCGGACCCCGCACCGGGTCCTGCGCCGGGTACGGCGGGAACGGTCGGGGCCGTGCCGGTCGGGGCGGTTCCGGAGCCGCTCGGGCTCCCGCTCGGGTTCGGGTCGCGCTTGGGCGGGTCCGGGATGTAGACGGTGTTGAAGGTGTCCTCCGGCACGCCCTTCAGCGCCTGGTTCATCGCCAGCTGCCAGATCGGGCCCGGACCGGTGGCTCCGAAGATCTCCGGGTAGTACTTGCCGCCGATCCTGATGTTCTTCATCGGCACGCCCTTGGCCGGGCCGCCGAGCCAGACCGAGGCGGCCAGGTCGGCCGTGTAGCCGCTGAACCAGGCCGACTTCTTCTCGTCGGTGGTCCCGGTCTTGCCCGCGATCTGCCGGTCGCCGTCCAGGCCGAGCTCGCGCGCGGTGCCCTTCTCGGTCACCCCGAGCAGCACGGTGTTGATGACGTCGGCGGTGTCCTCGGACATCACCCGCTCGCACTTCGCGGGGACGACCGGGACGTCCTTGCCGTCCACCGTGGTGATCCGGTTGATCGCGAGCGGCGCGCAGTAGGTGCCCTCGGCGGCGAAGGTCGCGTAGACGTTGGCCATCACCAGCGGGCTCACCTCCTGGGTGCCGAGGCCCAGGGCCGGCAGTTCCTGGAGCGGGTCGCCGCTGGCCTTGGTCGCGACGCCCAGCTTGTTGGCCATCTGCTTGACCGTGCAGAGGCCGATCTCCTGCTCCATCTGGACGAAGTAGGTGTTGACCGAGAGCGCCATCGCCTGCTTCAGGTCGTACGGTCCGGCCTCCTTCTCCGACTCGTTGGGGATCGAGCCGCCCTTCTTGCCCTTCTCGAGGTTCTTCCAGGTGCCGTCGCAGGTCTTCATCGTCGGCCAGTCCATCCGGTTCGGCGACGGGTAGATCTGGGTGGCCGGCAGGCCCGCCTCCAGGGCCGCGGCGGCCACGATCGGCTTGAAGTTGGAGCCCGGCTGGAAGCCGTTGCCGCCGCCCATCGCCGCGTCGACGTTGTAGTTGACGACGGTCTGGTTCTTGTTCGGGTCCAGGCCGTAGGGGCGGGTCTGGGCCATCGCCAGGATCTTGCCGCTGCCCGGCTCGACCATCGTGATCGCCGCCGAGACCGGGTCGGTCACGTACACCCTCTTGGTGACGGCGTTCTGGGCGGCGGCCTGCTTGTCCGGGTCGAGCGTGGTGTAGATGTTCAGACCGCCCTGGTCCCACAGCTTCTTGCGCTCGGCGGCGCTCTTGCCGAACACCGGGTCCTGCTTGACCACGTGCCGCACGTAGTCGCAGAAGAAGCCCATCCCGGCGTTGGCGGTGATGCAACCGTTCTGCGGGTCCTTGTACTTCAGGCCCAGCGGCGTCGCCTTGGCCTCCCGCGCCTGCGCGGCGGTGAGGTGCTTGTTCTCCACCATCTTGTCGATGACGGTGTCGCGGCGCTTCTGGGCGGCGACGGGGTGCAGCTTGGGGTCGTACTGGGACGGGTTCTGCACCAGGCCCGCGAGCGTCGTGGCCTCGGGGACCGTCAGGTCCTTGGCGTCCTTGCTGAAGTAGCGCTGGGAGGCGGCCTGGATGCCGTACGCCTGGTGGCCGTAGAAGGTGATGTTCAGGTAGTTGGTGAGGATCTGGTCCTTGGTCAGGTCCTCCTCCAGCTTGATGGCGTACTTGAGTTCCTGGATCTTGCGGCCGAGCGTCTTGCGCTGGGCCTCCAGGACGGCGGCCTGGTCGTCGCCGGCCTTCTCGACGTTGACGTTCTTCACGTACTGCTGGGTCAGCGTCGAGGCGCCCTGGACCGTGGTGCCGCTCTCGGCGTTCTTGGTGGCGGCCCGGAGCACACCCTTGAGGTCGACGGCGCCGTGTTCGTAGAAGCGCGCGTCCTCGATGTCCACCTGGGCCTGGCGTATCAGCGGCGACATCTGGTCGGCGGCTATGACGGTGCGGTCGCGCTCGTAGACCTTGGCGATCAACCCGCCCTTGGCGTCGAAGATCTGCGAGGCCTGGCTGAGCGGCGGGGTCTTGAAGTCGTCCGGGATGCTGTCGAAACTGTCCGCCGTGCTCTTGGCGGTCAGCCCGAGCGCGCCGGCCGCCGGCAGGGCCACGCCCGCCAGCAGGACTCCGGCCAGCGTGCTGTAGCCGAGGAACTTCACCGCATGGCCCGCGAGGGCGAGCGGATCCTCGCGGCGCCGGGAACGCGGGACCCAGGTGTCGCCCGGGTCGGGGGAGGAGATACGGCGGCTCTTCCGTGACATAGGCGGAACACTACGTCCACGAAAACCCTGCACGGGGCGGGTGTTGGCCAAGCTTTGTCACAAATCGGCGACAGATTCACCTCATCGGACCCGGGCGGACACCCGCTCCCCGCGGGGGCCCGGCCGCCGACGGGCCGTTCGTTCACGCCCGTTCGGCCCGTTCGGCCCGTCCGGCCCGTCCGGCCTCCCCCGGGGCGGACGCGCCCGTCAGCCCGAGCGGCGCTTCTTCCGCAGGCCGAACACGGCGCCCACGACGGCGAGCAGGAACAGCACGCCCAGCGCGCGGTCCGACGGCCCCCCGGACGAGGGCGGCGAGGACGACGAGCCGGCCGACCCGCCCGGAGCCGCGGCCCCGGACGGCGGCGCGGCGGCACTTGAGGACGGTGCCTGGGAGGGCAGCGGCTTGACGGTGTCCGGGAGTTGGCGGCCGTCGAGCGGCGACCGCCAGACCGGGCTGTTCCTGCCCTCGCTGCCGTAGAGCAGCGCCCGGCCGTCCGCCGTGAAGGTGACCGATTCGCCCTGGCCCTGGAAGGGCGTGGAGAGCGGGCCGATCTCGGTGGGCGCGCCGTCCTGCCAGCGGTACAGGGTGGCGCCGAAGTAGCCGCGCAGGACGAGCCGGGTGCCGTCCGGCGAGAACGCGCCGTCGGTCACCCAGGACACGTCGCCGATCCGGCGGAAGGTGTTCACGCCGGCCGTGGAGAGCTTCTCCGGCCCCTGGTAGAGGCCGCCGCCGCCCTGCTTCTTGCTGGCGATGTAGGCCCGGCCGGTGACCGGGTGGACCATCAGCGCCTCGGCGTCGCGCGGGCCGTCCTCGTAGCGCACCCGGTAGCGCACCACGTCCACGGTCTGGTCGCGCAGTTCGGCGGGCTCGGCGAAGGCGTAGATCCAGACCTCGGGCCACTTGCCGCCGAGGTTGTCGCCGATGTCCCCGACGTAGACCCGGCCGTCCGGGCCGATCGAGATCGCCTCCACGTCGCGCGGTTCGATGCCGCGCAGGGTGACGGTGGCGACGGTGCGGCCCTGCGAGTCGACCGCGTAGACGTACGGGCCGTCGTCGCTGTCGTTGTGCGTCCAGTAGACGCCGGGGTGGGCCGGGCTCGCGGCGAGGCCGCTGGACTCGGTGATGCGCGGGTCGGAGATGGTGAACGCCTGCCCGGCGCCGCCGTCGGCCGCGCGGGCGGCCGGGGCCCCGACCGCGACGGTCCCGAGGGCGGCGGCGGTCGCACAGGTGGCCGCGAGCAGCGCCGCCGAGGCGCGGGCCGCCCCACGGCCGCGCCGTCGCCGCGTCTTCGTTCGCATCCTCAGCACCCGGCGATCCTCCCACGACAGCCGGTGCGAGCGCCGGTCCGGCCGCCGGACCTCCTTTTCGTCATCTTGACGAGATCAAGGCCGGAGGAATATCGTCGCAGTGACGAAAAGGGGAGAGGAACCACCCATGGCCGACATCACCAAGCGCTTCGGACTGCGCCACCTGCGCGCCGTCCCGACCGCCCACATCCGCCACCTGAACCGGGGCGAGGTCGTCCACGACGGCACCGGCCTGGCCTTCTGGTTCCGGCCGCTCACCGCCGCCCTCTCCGAGGTCCCGGTCGACGACCGCGAGCTGGCCATGCTGTTCCACGCCCGCACCTCGGACTTCCAGGACGTCACCGTCCAGGCCACCCTGACCTACCGGATCACCGAACCCGCCGTCGCCGCCGCCCGGGTCGACTTCGGCATCGACCCCGACAGCGGCGCCTGGCGCGCCGCCCCGCTCGACCAGCTCGCCACCCTGCTCACCGAGACCGCCCAGCAGCACGCCCTCGGCCTGCTCGCCCGCACCCCGCTCGCCGCCGCCCTGGCCGACGGCGTCAGCGCCGTCCGCGAGCGGATGGCCGCCGGGCTCGCCGACGAACCGCGCATCACCGAGACCGGGCTCGCCGTGCTCGCCGTCCGGGTGGTCGCACTGCGCCCCGAGCCCGAGGTGGAGCGCGCGCTGCGCACCCCCGCCCGCGAACTCGTCCAGCAGGAGGCCGACCGGGCCACCTTCGAGCGGCGCGCCGTGGCCGTCGAGCACGAACGCGGCATCGCCGAGAACGAACTCGCCAACCGGATCGAACTGGCGCGCCGCGAGAAGCAGTTGCTCACCCAGCAGGGCGCCAACCGGCGCCTCCAGGCCGAGGACGAGGCCGTCGCCGACAAGGTCCGCGCCGAGGCCGAGGCCGACCGCCGCACCAGGCTCGCCACCGCCGAGGCGGACGCCGCCCGCGCCCTGGGCGAGGCCCGGGCCGGCGCCGAGGCCGCCTGGCTCACCGCCCACCAGCAGGCCGACCCGGCCGTACTGCGGGCGCTCGCCCTGATGCGGCTGGCCGAGCACCTGCCCCGGATCGAGAACGTCACCGTCACCCCGGACCTGCTCACCGGGCTGCTCAGCAGGCTCTCCACCACCGCGGGTGAGCCGTGACCCTCGCGCCCCGGGCCGTCCTGGTGCACCGCCGCACCGAGTACGAGGAACTCCTGGCCCACCACGGCACCCCCGGCCAGGCCGCGTTCTTCCTGTCCGCCCGCGGCCGGTCGATGGCCGAGGTCGAGGAGCGCCACCGCCGGCAGGCCGACGCGCTCGCCCGGGCGGCCGCCGCCGTACCGCTGGAGTGGCGGCGCACCCGGGTCGAGCGGGCGGACCTGCCGCGCTTCCTGTTCGAACCCGAGGACGTGGTGGTCGTGGTCGGCCAGGACGGGCTGGTCGCCAACGTCGCCAAGTACCTGGACGGCCAGCCGGTGATCGGCGTGGACGCCGACCCCGGCCGCAACCCCGGCGTGCTGGTCCGCCACCGCGCCGACGCGCTGGCCGCCCTGCTGCCGGCCGCCGTCGCGCGCAGCGGCGCCCGGCACCTGGAGGAGCGCACCATGGTCGAGGCGGTCGCGGACGACACCCAGCGGCTGCTGGCCCTCAACGAGGTGTACGTCGGGCAGCCCGGGCACCAGACCGCGCGGTACCGGCTGGCGGTGGCCGGCGCCGCGCCGGACGGCGCCCCGGCGGGGAGCGCGGCCGGCGGACACGCATCCGGCCGGAGTGCGGCCGGCCGGAGTGGCGCCTCCGACCGGTCGCAGGCCGGCCCGGCCGAGCCGCAGGCGTCCTCCGGTGTGCTGGTCGGCACGGGCACCGGCGCCACCGGCTGGTGCCGCTCCGCGTGGCTGGAGCGCGGCGGCCCGTTGGCCCTGCCCGAGGCAGCCGCGCCCGCGCTCGCCTGGTTCGTCCGCGAGGCCTGGCCGTCCCCCGCGACCGGTACCAGCCAGGTGCACGGGGTGCTCGACGCCGGCCGACAGCTGGTGCTGACCGTCGAGTCGGACCGGCTGGTCGCCTTCGGCGACGGCATCGAGACGGACGCGCTGGAGCTGACCTGGGGGCAGAGCATCCGGCTCGGCGTGGCCGCGACCCGGCTGCGGCTGCTCGGCTGAGCGGTGCCGGCCGCGACGCCGCGCCGACCGCTACAGCAGGGTGAGGATGCGCGGCCCGTCCTCGGTGATCGCCACGGTGTGCTCGAAGTGCGCGGCACGGCTGCCGTCGGTGGTCCGCAGGGTCCAGCCGTCCTCGTCGGTGAGGTAGTCGTCCCGGCCGCCGGCCGTCAGCATCGGTTCGATGGCGAGCACCAGCCCCGGCTTGAGCGGGTAACCCCGGCCCGGGCGGCCCTCGTTGGGCACGTGCGGGTCCTCGTGCATCCGGCGCCCGATGCCGTGCCCGCCGAACCCCTCCGGAAGCCCCCAACCGGCTCCGCGGGCGACGGCGGCGATCGCGTGCGCGATGTCACCGGTCCGGTTGCCGACCACCGCCGCGGCGATCCCGGCCTCCAGCGCCCGCCGGGTGGCGTCGATCAGCGCGTCGTCCTCCGCACGGGGCGACCCGACGGTGAAGCTGACGGCGGCGTCGCCCGCCCAGCCGTCCAGCACGGCTCCGCAGTCGATGCTCACCAGGTCGCCGTCCCGCAGCCGGTAGCCGTCCGGAATGCCGTGCACCACCGCGTCGTTGACGGAGGCACAGATCACCGCCGGGAACGGCACCGGCGCGAACGACGGCCGGTACCCGAGGAACGGCGACACGGCTCCCGCCGCACGCAGCACCCCGCGCGCCACCTCGTCCAGCTCCAGCAGGCTCACCCCCACACCGGCCGTCCGCCGCACCGCGGCCAGCGCCTCGGCCACCACCCGCCCGGCCTCCCGCATCGCCGCCAACGCCGCATCCGACTTGAGCTCCACCATGGCTGAATCCCCTCGATCCCCGAACCAATTCTTATACCGGTATATCTATCACGGTCGGCGCGGGACTAGGATCGGCACATGGTGAGGACTCCGCTGACCCCCTGGGAGCGCGAGCGCGGCGAGCGCTTCGGCGCGCTGCTCCGCGCGGCCCGCGGCACGCGCAGCATGGTCGAGATCGCGGCGGTGGCGGGCATCTCCTCGGAGACCCTCCGCAAGATCGAGACCGGCCGCGCCCCCACCCCGGCCTTCTTCACGGTCGCCGCACTCGCCTACGCCCTCGACCTCTCGCTCGACACCCTCGCCGCCGCCTGCGCCCTCCCGGAGGACGGCGAGGCGCTCTCGGCGTAGGCGGACGGAGGCGCTCGACGACGGTGTACCGTAGGGGCGTTGATGCGGCTGCACGTCCCACAACCCGGCCTCCGGCAGCCCGGGGTGGGCAGAGGGCTCCCGAGAGTCTCCCGCGGTGCTGTCCGCGTGTCCGTCGCAGGGCGTTCCGACCTGCCTCTCCAACCGTTGCCGGACGGTTCGACGAGAGGAAGTCGCGTGTCCTCGTCCGACAACCACACCCGTCTGGCCAAGCGGATTCGTCGCCAGACCTCATTGCCCTGGGCCACGTCGTTGCGGCTGGCGCGGACTTGCAGGGTCTTCATCAAGGAACCGGTTCCGGACGCGGCGGGCGCGAGCCAGCGGAGCCTCGAAGCCATGGTGACGCACACACTGGCGAACGCCTTCCAGGACCGGCAGTTGAACGGCGCGCTGCTGGGCGTGGCGCGGGCCGACTGCGCCAGGGGCGAGCTGCTGCTCCGGCTCGAACCCGACATGGCCACCGAGATCCTTGGCGAACTGCTGCCGCGCTGGGACGACCACTACCACGGTCTGCGCGGCGTTCCGGGGCTTCGTCCAGCCCTGAGGGGCCGACAGGTCGTCCTGTCGAGTCTGCTGAGCACCGCGGCAATCACCCTGTCCACCGCCGACGGCTCCGCTCTTCGCTTCCCGCACGACCTCGACGGGGAGACACCGCTGTGGCGGCTGTATCCACTCACCTTCCAGGACACGGAGCTGAAGCGGGCCCGTTTCTGGGACACCTCGCCCTCTCCCACCGATCGATCGACTCGTGACCTGCTGTTGAGCCGCGTCCTGCGCCGACCGGCGCTGGTGAACCGGGTGGCGGCCCCACACGGAATCGCCAACTGCTACACCCATGGAACAGCCGACCTGGTCATCTCCTGGTGCTGCGGCGACAGCCTCGAAGCGCTCCTCGCGGCGTTGCTCGCCCACGAGGTGGTCGACGGCCTGCCCCGGGAAGACGCCGCGGAATACTTCCCTTCCTCCGAAACGGCCCTGCTGGGCGGGCGGACCCTGGTCCTGCGCCGCAGCCGCTCCTGCACCGTCCCGCCCCACCGGATCAGTTCACGGGAGCTCGCCTCGCAGACCCGCGAGGACTACGTCCGATGACCGCCGGCCTGGCACTGGCCGGGATCGCCCTGTCCGGGCTGACCGTCTCCGGCATCCGTCTCTGGCGCGACGTCCTGGTCCTGCGCAGCCTGGAGCGGCTGACGGCCGACTGCACCGCGCGCCAGCGCACGGAGATCGGCAGGGTGCTCGCCGAGTCGATCGGCTCGGCGGCTCCCCCGCGGCTCGACAGGGCGATCGGTACCACCGAGCAGGCCGGCAGGTGACCCCAGCCGGGCGACCGGGCTTCCCTTGCCCCACCGGACCATCATGGACTTCCCACCGCGCGGTCCGGCCCCCGAGGGCCCCGGCCGGCCACCTCACGGCACACGAGGCCCGGTGACGCAACCGTCCGCAGCGCCGGGGACGGCGCTGCGGACGTCACCGGGCCCTCAGGCCGTGATGCCGCCGTCGAGGACGAGGTCGGCGCCGACGGTGTAGGCGGACTCGGGGGAGGCGAGGTGGAGGACGGCGGCGGCGATCTCCTCGACGGCGCCGGCCCGGCCGACGGGGACGTCGGCCTTCATCCGGTCGGCCTTGTCGGCGGCCGCCTCGCCGGGGCGGCTGGACATCGGGGTCTCCACCGGCCCGGGGCTGACGGAGTTGATCCGCACGCCGTCGCCGATGTGATCGCGGGCCGCGCTGCGGGTGAGGGCGCTGACGGCCGCCTTGCTGACGGCGTAGGCACCGAGGCCCGCGAGACGCATGTGGACGCCCAGGTTGGACGCGATGTTGACGATGGCGCCGCCGCCCTGCGTCCGCATGTGGGCGATCTCGTGCTTCATGGCGAGCCAGGTGCCGGTCAGGTTGGTGTCGACGACCCGCTGCCAATCCTCCTCCGTGAGGTCCGCGATCGGCGCCACCGCACCCAGGATGCCGGCGTTGTTGACGGCGACGTCCAGGGCGCCGAGCCGGGCGACCGTCTCCCGGACCAGCCGGGCGGCGTCGGCGCTGTCGGCGACGTCGCCCACGAGGGCGACGGCCTTGCCGCCCTCCTCCTCGATCAGCCGAACCGTCTCGGCCAGCGAGCTCTCGGTGCGGCCGGCCACCGCGACGCGGGCCCCCTCACGGGCGAACGCGAGGGCTGTGGCGCGGCCGATTCCGGTGCCGCCGCCGGTGACCAGGACGGACTTGTCGGCGAAACGCGTGGTCATGCGGAGTACTCCTCGGTAGGGGTGAACGGGGTTCGTGCGGTTCGGGGGCGGGCCAGGAAGGCGACCGCCACGGCGGTCAGCGCGAGGCCCGCGGCAGCGGCCGCGAAGGCGGCGGCGTAGCCGCCGACGGCGGTCGGGCGGGTGGCGGCGAGCGCCATCAGGGCGGCGACGCCGGCGGTGGGGCCGAGCTCCATCGCGGTGTTCAGGACGCCTGCCGCGAGACCGGTCCGCTCGGGCCGGACGCCGCCGGTGGCGAGGACCGCCGAGCCGGCGAAGGCCGGGGCGGCCCCGGCGGGCAGCAGGAGCAGGCCGGGCAGCAGGCCGGTGGCGTAGGGGGTGTCGGGGCCGACGCCGGCCAGCAGCGCCAGGCCCGCGGCGGCCACGACCAGCCCACCGGTGGTCACGGCGGCCGGGCCGTACCGGGCGATCAGCGGTCCGGCCGGCCGACCGGCGACCAGCAGCACCACCGCGTACGGCACGAAGGCCGCCGAGGTGGCCAACACGCCCCAGCCGCGCAGCTGTTGGAGGTAGAGCGGGAGCACCAGGAAGGTCAGCGCGGTGGCCGCGGCGGTCGCCATGACGGCGGCCAGGGCGCTGACGCGGCGGCGGTCGGCGAGGAAGCCGGGCGGCAGCAGGGGGTCGGCGGTGCGCCGTTCGGCGGCCGCGAAGGCGAGCAGCAGGGCGGTGCCGAGGACGAGTGGCAGGAGCACCACCGGTTCGCTCCAGCCGTGCTCCCCGGACCCGACCAGACCGTAACCGACCGCGCAGACACCGGCGGTGGCGAGGACGGCGCCGCGCAGGTCGAGCGCGGCGGGCGCGGCGGCGGTCGGCCCGGCGGGGGGCAGCCGGCGACCGGAGAGGGCGAGCCCGGCGAGCGCCACCAGGACCGGCACGGCGAACAGCCAGCGCCAGGACACCCAGGCGGTGACCACCCCGGAGAGCAGGCTGCCGACGGTGCCGCCGAGTACGGAGAGGCCGCCCCAGGTGGCCATCGCCCGCCCGTAGTCGGCGGATCGGGGGAAGAGCGCCCGCACCACCGCGACCGCCGCCGGGGCGGCGAGGGCGGCACCGACGCCCTGGGCGAAGCGCGTCACGAGCAGGATCGGGAAGGTGGGGGCGAGGGCGCCGGCGACCGAGGTGACGGCCAGCACGACGAGGCCCGCGCGCAGCATCCGACGGCCGCCGTGGCGGTCGGCGAGCCTCCCGCCGAGCAGCAGCAGGGAGCTGAAGGAGAGCCCGTAGGCGGCGCTGAGCAGCAGGATGCCGGACGGGCCGAGGCCGAACTCCCGGGCCACCAGGGGCAGGGGGACGGAGAGGATCATGATGGTGAAGATCAGCGTCGCCTGCACGGCGCCGAGCAGGGCGAACCCCGGCCGCGGTGGCCAGGCCGGCGGAGCCGTCCGCGACGACGACGCCCCTGTGGATGCCCGGGCAGGCACTCGTAACGGCGTCCGTTCGGACACCCGCGAAGACGTCCGTGTGGACGTCGGAACCCCCCGTGCCATCGAATCCCCCTCGCTATATTGACCGTTCGATCCAGAATTTGGACAGCAAAGCGCGGCAACCACGCAGTCAACCGAGCAGCAGCCGTCGGTCCAGCACCCCCGGGCCCGGCAGCCCTTGGCCCGGCACCCCCGGGCCCGGCGCCCGGCGGCCCTCAGTCCAGCAGGGCGAGCGCCTGCTCGGAGGCGTCGCGCAACCGGACCGCGCCGTCACCGGCCTTGCCGATCACGCGCATGCCCTGCATCAGCACCAGCAGCATCCGCGCCAGCGCCCGGGGGTCGCGCCCCTCGGGCAGCTCCCCCTGCGCCTCGGCCCGGACCAGCGCGGCCGTCAGCACCGTCTCCAGGTGACCGAGGCTGGCCGCCACCCGCCGGGCCGCGTCCGGGTCGTGCGGAGCGAGTTCGACGGCGGTGTTGGTGACGAAGCAGCCCCGCCTGGGGCCGTTCGCACCGTCCTCGCCGGCCTCCCTCGCGAAGCGCCGGACCAGGCCGCGGACGGCCGGCAGCACCGGGCCGGGCTGCGACAGCTCGGCCAGCAGCACCGGATTGTGCTGCTCGCCGTAGCGCTCCAGCGCCCGCAGGTAGAGCTCGTGCTTGCTGCCGAAGGTGGCATAGATGCTGGCACGGGCGATCCCGAGCTCCTCGACCAGCTCGGCCATCGAGGTGGCCTCGTAGCCGCGCCGCCAGAACAGCTCCAGGGCCGCCTGGAGCGCCGTGTCGGGATCGAATTCCTTGGTCCGTGCCATGCCTGAACCCTAGTCATATCCAGACCGATCGGTCAAGAAAGATCCGGGGACCCGACGCACCGAGCACCGCATACCGGGCACGCCCGCGCGAAAGCCCGGGCGGCAACGGGCCGTTGAGATACGAACAACGGACGGTGAACAAATTCGAACACAGTCGATTTGACAGAGTGTTGTCAGCCGATTGCAGATAAGGGTACCCTTACCGCCGCCCGTCCCCCCGTCCCTCCCCGCAAGGAGACGTCCCCATGCCGGCTAGCACTCCCCAACAGGCGGTCGACGCCGCCCGTCCCCTCGTCCTGACGGTCTTTCGCGTCGTCGTCGGCCTGCTCTTCGCCTGCCACGGCGCCGCCTCGCTCTTCGGCGTCCTCGGCGGCGCCAAGGGCGGCGGGTCCGTCCCGGTCGGCCAGTGGCCCGGCTGGTGGGCCGCGCTGATCCAGCTCGTCGGCGGTGTGCTGGTGCTGGCCGGCCTCGGCACCCGCACCGCCGCGCTGCTCTGCTCCGGCTCGATGGCCTACGCGTACTTCACCGTCCACCAGGAGCACGCCCTGCTGCCGCTGCAGAACGGCGGCGAGGCCTCGGTGCTGTTCTGCTGGGCGTTCCTCGCGATCGCGGCGCTCGGCTCCGGCCCGTTCGCGGTGGATCGGCTGCTCCCCCGGTGGAACGGCGGCCGGACCTACAGCGCCGAGCCCGCCGGGCAGAACTCCCAGCCCACCCCGGCCCGCTGACCGACGCACCGACCGAAGCCCTGCCCGCCGGCCCGTACGGGTCGGCGGGCAGGGCCGTCGGGCTCGCTCAGCCCTCGGCCAGGTGGCGCTCCACCGAGGCGACCTTGGCGGTGAGCCCGTCCGTGACCCCGGCCCGGTCGTCGATCTTGATGACGGTGCTGACCCGCCCGCTGTAGGCCTTCACCGCCTCGATCGCCTCCCGGATCACCGGCATCACCTCGTCCCACTCCCCCTCGATGCTGGTGAACATCGCGTCCGTGCGGTTCGGCAGCCCGCTCGCGCGGACCACCCGGACGGCGGCCGCGACCGCCTCCCCCACTTCCTCGCCGGCCCCCAGCGGGGTGACCGAAAACGCTGCGATCACGGCTCTGCCGCTCCTCTCGCCTCTCGCCCGGTGCTGTCGCGGCGCCGGGTCCGTCGAGCACCCCGCGCCGCGACCAGGCTAGCCGTCCGACCCGGACGAGCCCGGGACGGACGGGCCGTCACTCCTGACGCACCGCCGCCCCGGACGGCCCTGCGCGCCCGACGCCCCCTCAGACCACCGTCGGCAGCGGCGGTTCGACCGCCAGCGGCGCGGAGCTGCGGGCGCGGTGCTGGTCGGCCCAGGTGTTGAGGGCCACCGTGCAGGCGTGGTCCAGATGGCGCAGCCCCGACCAGTCCAGCTCGACCGGGCGGTCCGCCGGCAACCGCTCCAGGGCGTCCAGCAGCCGGGGCAGCCGCAGGAAGGTCGCGTTGCCGCTCAGCCGGACCCGCAGCGGCGCCCCGCCGACCACCGGGCCGGGCTCCGGGCCGATCACCGGGCCGGGCTCCGAGCCGATCACCGGGCCCGACGTCGTACCGCCCGGGTCGGACAGCTCCTCCACCGCGATCTGCAGGTGCGAGGTCTGCCAGGCCGACTTGACCACCGCCAGGCCGATCCCGATCAGCACGCCCTCGAACAGATCGGTGGTGATGATCGCCACCGCCGTCACCGCGAGCACCGCCGCCTCGCCCCGGTGCTCGCGGCAGAGCCCGACGATCCGCCGGACCGGGACGAGCTTGGCACCCGCGTGCACCAGCACGGCGGCCAGCGCCGTGAGCGGGACCAGGCCGAGCACGCCGGGCAGCAGCGCGGTGAACAGCAGCAGCCAGAGCCCGTGCAGGACGCGCGAGGCCTTCGTCCGGGCGCCGGCCTGGACGTTGGCCGCGCTGCGGACGATCACCGCCGTCATCGGGAGCGCCCCGAGCAGCCCGCAGAGCGTGTTGCCGATGCCCTGGGCGGTCAGCTCACGGTCGTAGTCGGTCCGCGGACCGTGGTGCATCCGGTCCACGGCGGCGGCGCTGAACAGCGTCTCGGCGGAGGCGATCAGGGTGAAGGCGAGGATCGTGCCGACGCCCGCCGTGCCGGCCAGCGCACCGAGTGCGTCGTGCTCGGGCAGCCGGACCACGTCGAGCAGGCCGGAGACCCGGATCCGGGCGACCGGCAGGTCGGCGGCGGCGGTCACCGCGGCCGCGAGACCGACGGCGGCCAGCGGTGCGGGCACCGCCCGGGCCACCCGGGCCGGCAGGTGCTTCCAGAAGACGAGCACCAGCAGGGTGGCGACGCCGAGGGCGACCGCGCTCGGGGCGGCCGCGCCGGTGACGGCGTCGCGCAGCAGTGCGGGCAGGCCGGCGATCTTCTCGGGCCCGGTCCCGGGCGCCTTGCGGTCGGCGAGTGCGTAGAGCTGGCCGAAGAGCAGGGTCAGGCCGATCCCGGCCAGCATGCCGTGCACGACGGAGGCGGACATCGCGCGGAACCAGCGGCCCAGGCGCAGGGCGCCCATGGCCAGCTGGAGCAGGCCGGTGGCGAGCACCAGGACGCCCAGCGCGCCGGCGCCGTACTCCTGGACGGCCTCGTAGACCAGGACGGTCAGCCCGGCGGCCGGCCCGCTGACCTGGAGACTGCTGCCGGGCAGTGCGCCGACCACCAGGCCGCCGACGATCCCGGTGACCAGCCCGAGCTCGGCGGGGACGCCGGAGGCGACGGCCACGCCGACGCAGAGCGGCAGGGCGACCAGGAAGACCACCAGCGAGGCGGGCAGGTCGAAGCGCCAGGGCACGGCGCGCAGCGCGCCGACCGGACCGCGGTGGCGCAGCACGCGGCGCGGGCGGGCCCGGCCCGGCGGGGCGGTCTTGCGGGGGCGGCCCGGCGGGCTCTTGCGCCGGCCGGGCAGGGCGCTCATCGGGCCACCGCCGGGGCGAGGGCGGGGCGGACGGGGGGACAGCAGGCGGGTCGGCGCATGGGTGCGTTCCTTCCGCGCACCCGCCGACGGGGCGGACGCGCTGCTGGGGTTGTCCGTGCCCGGTCCGGTCGGCCGGACCGGACCGGACCGGGCTCGGGCGGCCGGGCGGCCGGGTAGCGGCGGGCTGGCGGGCGACGAGCGGGCTGGCAGGCGACGGGCAGCCGCGCCGGCGGACCGCCCGGCACGGCGGTGGGTGACTCGCCGCGCCGGCGGACCGGGCGGCGCCTCGGTGGGGCACCCGACGGCGTCCGCGGCTCGCACGGCGCGGACGGCGTCGGTACGGCGGCCGCCCGGGCGGGCCGGGTGGCGGCGGCGGGTGTCGGAGCGGGGCGGGTGCGGTCGGGGGGCTGTTCCTCGATCGACTGCGTGCGGACCGGTCGGACCGGTCCTGGAAGGGACCCAACGGCCGGAGCTCCCCCGCTCCCGGTCGATCCCAAATCCCCCTGCCGCGGCCCGAGTTGAACATGGCAACCATGCCGGGTCCGGCGTGCCACCGACGGTACCCAGCGCCCCGGACGCGGCCAACCTCGCACACCGTCCCTTCACCCGAGCCGCACACCGGGCCCGCTTTCCGGGCCGGATCCGGACTCCGGCCGGGTACGCGCATTCGGCCGGCGCACTGGTATGCGAACGAGGCCGGTACGGAGGGCGACCGCTTTGCAGGAAGGGACGACCGCGGAGCCCGCCCGACGCCGCCGGCCTGGAGGAACGGGCGATGGATCGGCCGCACCCGCCGTGACAGCCTGGCCCGACAGCCGGCCGACACCCTCCCCGCGCCCGCCACCTGCGGTTTCCCGCCACTCCCCGTCGCAGGCCCCACTTCCACATTCTGTTGAAACCCCCCTTGACGCCCCGACGGGCCCCGCCTTACTTTGTTTCCGCATACAGAAACCGTTCTTCCGTATGGTGGAATTCTGGAGATGAGCCCTCCGACCCACTGCGGGCCGACGCAGGAGAAACCCGATGCCTCGTATGACAGCCGCCCGCGCGGCAGTGGAGATCCTCAAGCTCGAAGGCGTTGAGGTCGCGTTCGGCGTGCCGGGCGCAGCGATCAACCCCTTCTACCGGGCCCTCAAGGAGGGCGGCGGCATCCGGCACACGCTGGCCCGGCACGTCGAGGGCGCCTCCCACATGGCGGAGGGCTACACGCGCGCCAAGGCCGGCAACATCGGTGTCTGCATCGGCACCTCCGGCCCGGCCGGCACCGACATGATCACCGGCCTCTACTCGGCGATCGCCGACTCGATCCCGATCCTGTGCATCACCGGCCAGGCCCCGGTCTCCAAGCTGCACAAGGAGGACTTCCAGGCCGTCGACATCTCCTCGATCGCCAAGCCGGTCACCAAGAAGGCCACCACCGTGCTGGAGGCCGCGCAGGTCCCGGGCGTCTTCCAGGAGGCCTTCCACCTGATGCGCTCCGGCCGCCCGGGCCCGGTCCTCATCGACCTGCCGATCGACGTCCAGCTGACCGAGATCGAGTTCGACCCCGAGACCTACCAGCCGCTGCCGGTCTACAAGCCGCAGGCCAGCCGCGCCCAGGCCGAGAAGGCGCTCCGGTTCCTGCTGGAGTCCGAGCGTCCGCTGATCGTCGCCGGCGGCGGCATCATCAACGCCGACGCCTCCGACCTGCTGGTCGAGTTCGCCGAGCTGACCGGCGTCCCGGTCATCTCCACCCTGATGGGCTGGGGCACCATCCCCGACGACCACGCACTGAGCGCCGGCATGGTGGGCGTCCAGACCTCGCACCGCTACGGGAACGCGACCTTCCTGGAGTCGGACTTCGTCCTCGGCATCGGCAACCGCTGGGCCAACCGCCACACCGGTTACAACCTGGAGGCGTACACCAAGGGCCGCACGTTCGTCCACGTCGACATCGAGCCCACCCAGATCGGCAAGATCTTCGCCCCGGACTACGGCATCGCCTCCGACGCCAAGGCCGCGCTGGAGCTCTTCGTCCAAGTCGCCAAGGAGCTCAAGGCCGAGGGCCGGCTGCCCGACTTCACCACCTGGGCCGCGTCCGCCCAGGAGCGCAAGGCCACCCTGCAGCGCCGCACCCACTTCGACAACATCCCGATGAAGCCGCAGCGCGTCTACGAGGAGATGAACAAGGCCTTCGGCCCGGAGACCCGCTACGTCACCACCATCGGCCTCTCCCAGATCGCCGGCGCGCAGATGCTGCACGTCTACAAGCCGCGCCACTGGATCAACTGCGGCCAGGCCGGCCCGCTCGGCTGGACCATCCCGGCCGCGATCGGTGCCGCCGTCGCCGACCCGCAGACCCCGATCGTCGCGCTCTCGGGCGACTACGACTTCCAGTTCATGATCGAGGAGCTGGCGGTCGCCGCCCAGCACAAGGTCCCCTACATCCACGTCCTCGTGAACAACGCCTACCTCGGCCTGATCCGCCAGGCGCAGATCGGGCTGGACATCAACTTCCAGGTCAACCTGGAGTTCGAGAACATCAACACCCCGGAGCTCGGCGTCTACGGCGTCGACCACGTCAAGGTCGCCGAGGGCCTGGGCGTCAAGGCCATCCGGGTCACCGACCCGAACGAGCTGGGCGCCGCCTTCGAGCTGGCCAAGAAGCTCGCCACCGAGCACAGCGTCCCGGTCGTGGTCGAGGCCATCCTGGAGCGCATCACCAACATCTCGATGAGCCGGACCGTCGACATGAGCGACGTGACCGAGTTCGAGGAGCTCGCCACGCTGCCCGAGCACGCCCCCACGGCCATCAAGCCGCTGGCGCTCTGAGCCCCGGCGGCCCGTCGCCCCGCACCGGGCGCCGGACCGCTGTCCGCCGCGAGCCCGGAGGCAGTCGCCTCCGGGCTCGCGGCGGACGCGCGACCGCGTCCGTCCAGGGCGACCGCGTTCGGCGGCACAACCGTGCGGGTACGCACAGTGCACCGCCGGCGCGCGACCACAGCCCGCGCGCCTCCGTGCCCCGGGAGGCCACCGCATGCCCCTCACCATGACCGTCGCCGAGCGCGAGACCTTTCTGGCCGGCCCGCACGTCGGCGTCCTGGCCGTCTGCGGCGACGGCGCCCAGTCCGCCGGGGGCCTGCTGGCCGTCCCGATCTGGTACTCCTACCGGCCCGGCGGCGTCCTCACCGTCCTCACCGGCCGCGACTCGGCCAAGGCCCGCTTGATCCGCGCCGCCGGCCGGTTCGCGCTCTGCGCCCAGCAGGAGGAACCGCCCTGCCGGTACGTGAGCGTGGAGGGCCCGGTGGTGGCGATCGAGGACGAGATCGACCCCGCCGAGCGCGCCGCGCTGGCCCACCACTACCTGCCGCCCGACGCCGCCCGGGCCTACCTCGCCGCCACCACCGAGCAGCTGACCGCCGACATCGCCGTCCGGATGCGCCCCGAGCGCTGGCACAGCGCCGACTTCGCCGCCGTCGCCGCCCGCCTCGGCGCCCGGTCCACCCGAACGGGGACGGAACACCCGGAGCCCGGCCGTGGTTGACCCCGGCGGGGCGACTACCGTTCCGTGACGAGTCCTGTCCCGACACCCGACCATCCGAAGGGGACTTCCGTGAGCCTGTACGACATCCCGCTGCGCACCCTGTCCGGCGAGGCCACCTCGCTGGGCGACTACAAGGGCAAGGCGCTGCTGATCGTCAACGTCGCCTCCAAGTGCGGCCTGACGCCCCAGTACGCCGGCCTGGAGCGGCTCCAGGAGCGCTACGCCGCGCGCGGCTTCACCGTGCTGGGCTTCCCGTCGAACCAGTTCGCCGGGCAGGAGCCGGGCAGCGCCGAGGAGATCCAGACCTTCTGCTCCACCACCTACGGCGTCTCCTTCCCGCTGTTCGAGAAGGCGGACGTCAACGGCGACGACCAGCACCCGCTCTACGCCGAGCTGACCCGGACCGCCGACGCCGAGGGCCAGGCCGGGGACGTGTCCTGGAACTTCGAGAAGTTCCTCGTCTCGCCCGACGGCACCGTGGCCGCCCGGATCCGCCCCCGCACCGAGCCCGAGTCGGCCGAGGTGATCGCCGCGATCGAGGCCGTCCTGCCGGCCTGATCCACCCCGCCACTGCGCGCGGGCCCGGGGCTGACGCCCGGGCCCGCGCGCAGCCGTGCCCGCCGGGAGAGCGTCCCGGCGGAACCCTCCCCCGGTCGCCGTCGCGGTCCGCCCCGGCCGAGCCGGGCCCGCCGACCGCGACCCATCGACCCGGCGCTCACCGCGAGCCGCTGCCCGGCCCCCCGGTCGAGGCGCCCGACGGACGGGTCACGGCCCGACGGTTCCGGTCCCACACCTCCGGCCCGCGCGCCGACATCCGCCTCGGCCAGCACCGGGGCCGCACCGGGACCGCACCAGACGCTGACCGGGCTGATCCGCGGCGAGGAGCTGATCACCGAACTCCGGGGCCGGCCACCGCTCCGTCGACCGCGGCCACGTCCTCCTCCGCCCGGGCCGTCAGGCCAGTGCGGCTCCGCCGTCGAGGGTGAGCACCGTGCCGGTCGCGTAGCCGTTGCCCAGGAGGTAGAGGTAGGCCGCCGCAGCCTCCTCGGGGCTGCCGACGCGCTGCACGGGAAGTCCGTCGCCCTGCGCTCGGAGGAAGGCCTCCGGCTCGGGCACGGTGCTGTCCCAGAGCTCGGTGCGGATCGCGCCGAGGCGGACCGCGTTGACCCGCAGTGGGGCGAGTTCCAGGGCCAGCGCTCGGGTCAGACCCTCGACGGCCGCGGTGATGCTCGCGCCGAGCAGGGCTCCGGGGACGGGCCGGGTGGCGAAGGCGCCGGAGGTGAAGGTGATCGAGCCGCCGGGGCGGAGCTTCGGCGTCGCGTACTTCGCGGCGAGCAGGGCGCCCCAGAAGCGGCGCTCGAAGAACGCCCGGGACTCCTCGGCGGTGAGGTCGGCGAGCGGCTTCAGCAGCAGGGGCTCGCCAGCCGTGTAGACGAGGTGGTCGAACTCGCCGATCCGGTCGAAGAAGGCGGCGAGCGCGGCCTCGTCGGCGACGTCCAGCACGATGCCTTCGGCCGGGCCGCCGAGCCTCCTCACCGCCCGGTCGACCCGGCCCCGGCTGCTGGAGGCGACGACCACGTTCGAGCCCTGGGCCGCCGCGGCCCGCGCAACGGCGAATCCGACGCCGGAGGTACCACCTATGACGATGACACGCGGGGTGTCTTCTGTGTTGTTCATGACGACGACGCTATGCGTCACGACCGAGACACTGAATGGCCTGAAGTCTCGATTCACTGTCCGATCGTCTCGATCGCAGCACGCTATGGTGAGTTCATGGACATCCTCAGCGACACGCTCGCGGCCCTGCGCACCGGACGTCCGTCCGTCGTCCGTACCGAGGCGCAGGCGCCGTGGGGTGTGCGCTTCCAGCCCATCGCGGGAGCCGGATTCCACGTCGTCGTCGAAGGGCACTGCTTCCTCCTGCCGGTCGGCGGCGAACCGACGGCCCTGGGGCCCGGCGACGTCGTGTTCCTGCGGCGCGGCACCGATCACGCCATCTGCGACACCGTCACCAGCGAGCCGGTCGCCTTCGAACCCGACCGCGTCGACACCTCCTCGCCGATCGGGCGTTTCACCGTCGAGGGCGACGGCGCTCGCACCGTGCTGGTGTGCGGGGCCTACCACCTCGACATCGACCGGCCGCATCCGCTGCTCGGCGACCTCCCGGAGGTCATCCACTTCCCGGCCGGCCCCGGTCGCCATCCGGCGCTGCGCTCGGCGGTCGACCAGCTCTGCGCCGAGATGCACCGGCCCCAGCCGGGTTCGGACTCGGTGGTCACGGCACTCGTCGATCTGCTGCTCCTCTACATCCTGCGGTCCTGGTACGCCGAGTTGCCCAGGGAGCAGACGCAGGGCTGGGCCTCGGCACTGAACGACCCGTTGATCGCCCCCGCGCTGAAAGCGATCCACGACGATCCGGCGCATCCGTGGACCGTCGAATCGCTGGGGAGCCGGGCCGGGCTGTCGCGCGCCACGTTCGCCCGGCGGTTCACCGCGGTGGTCGGCGAGCCGCCGCTCAGCTACCTGACGACGTGGCGGATGGCCATCGCCGCGAGGATGCTGCGCGAGACGGTCGACTCGCTGAGCACCGTGGCCGAGAACGCCGGCTACACCTCGGAGTTCGCGTTCGCCAAGGCCTTCAAGCGGCACTTCGGCGCCCCGCCCGGCGCCTACCGGCGGGAGCGGCGGACGGCTTCGGCCTCGGCTTCGGCTTCGGCTTCGCTGTCGGTGCCGGTCTGAGTCTCCTGGGCGGGCGCCCGGGTTCTTGAAGCCTCGGGCGGGCGCCGGCGGCCCGGCACACCGGCGTTGCCGCGGCGCTCACCGCACGGGTGCCGGCCGCTCCGACCGTGTCCCCGGGGTCAGGCGTGCCTCGTCGTAGCGGGCGGTCACCAGGTGCGCCAGCGCGTCGTGGGTCCCGAGCGGGGCGGAGGTGACGCACGCGCCCGAGCGGGCGGCGCGGCGGGCGAAGAAGCCCGGGGTCAGCAGGTACTCCGCGACGGCGACCCGGGTGTGACCGGCGGTGCGCAGGGCGGCGACGGCCTCGGCGGGGGTGGGGCCGACGGCGCAGAGGTAGGCGGGGACGACCGGGGCGCCCCCGGGCAGGCGTTCGCGCAACAGGCGGGCCATCGCGGCGGCGTCCGCGTTGGCGGTGGGGTCGGTGGACCCGGCGGCGGCCAGGACGACGGGGTCGTCGCCGTCCCGCCACCCGGCCTCGGCGAGGCGGTCGGTGAGCGCGTCGGCCAGCAGCGGATCCGGCCCGAGCGCGCGGGCGACGCGGGCGCGCAGGTGGGGCGCGCCCGCGAGCGCCCCGGGCAGGTCGACGCGGACGTGGTAGCCGGCTCCGAGGAGCAGCGGCACGAGGACCACCTCGCCGCGCAGGCGGGTGAGCGCCTCGGCCAGGGAGGGGGAGGCGAGGTCGAGGAAGCAGTGTTCGACCCGCAGCTCGGGACGGAGCGCGCGGACGCGGGCGACCAGCGCCGCCGTCGCGGCGACGCCTTCGGGGTCGCGCGTGCCGTGGGCCACCGCCAGCAGGGTCGGCGGAGTCGGCGGGCGGCCCGGCGCGGCGGTGCGCGGGCCGGGCGTCACCGACCGGGTGCCCGTCATACCTCCACCAGCCGGTAGCCGCGCTTGGGGACGGTGCGGACCAGGTCGCCGTGCGGGCCCAGCGAGGCGCGCAGGCGGGCGATCGCGGCCTCGACCGCGTGCTCGTCCGGGTCCGAGTCCGCCCAGGCACGACGGAGCAGCTCGGCGCGGCTGAGCACCCGGCCCGGCCGCTCCGCCAGTGCCCGCAGCAGCGTCGCGCCCTTCGGCGAGAGCCAGTAGCTCGCCCCGTCGACCAGCAGCGCGCTGCCCTGCAGCACCAGGTCCCGGCCACCGACCCGGAGGGCCCGGCGGCTGCGGGAGGGGAGCGTCTCGGTCAGCGTGCGGACCAGCGCGCCCAGGCGGCCGCGCTCCGGCCAGACCACCGGGACGCCGGCGTCGACCAGCGGGCGGGCGCAGACCGGGCCGACGCAGACGGGCAGCACGTCGCCGCGCATCGCCTCCAGCACCTGCTCGTGCAGGCCGTCCGCGCCGGCCGTCTCCAGGAAGGCGGTGATCGCGGGGGCGCTGGTGAAGGTCAGCGCGTGGACCTCGCGGCGCACCGTCTGCTCGACCAGGCGGCGGACCAGGCCCGGGTCCTCCGGCGGGGCCCAGCGGTAGACCGGGACCGGGATCACCTCCGCGCCGCGTTCGCGCAGCGCGGCCGCGAAGGAGTCCAGTGGCAGGCCGTGCTCCTGGACGGCGATCCGGCGGCCCGTGAGCGGCCGGGCCAGCAGCCAGGTCAGCAACTCGTCGGTGGCCTCGGTGGCGGGGGACCACGTCTCGTCGAGGCCGCTGGCGCGGACCGCGCCGGTCGCCTTCGGACCGCGCGTGAGCACGACCGCGTCGCGGCAGGCGGTGGCGAGCTCCCCGCCCCGGCCCCAGCCGTCGGCCGCGCTCATCCAGCCGCGCCAGCCGACGCCGGTCGTCGCCACCACGTAGTCCAGCGGCGCGGTCAGGCACAGCTCGGTGGCGCGGCGCAGCGCGATGTCGTCCTCCAGCGGGAGGATGCGCAGCGCGGGTGCCTGGACCACCCGCGCCCCGCGCCGGGTCAGCAGCGCGACGAGTTCGTCGCGGCGGCGCGCGGCGGTGACGCCGATGGTGAAGCCGGTCAGCGGTGCGACGGCGGGGGGTGCTGTGGTGCTCATGGACGCAGAGTCGGGCCGGGGGGTTACCGGTGGATTGCCCGGCCGTCACGCGGGCGTTAGCGAATCGCCGTGGGGTGTTACGGCACATGTCCGCGAACCCACCCCGTCCCGGCCGCGGTGTGAGGGACGCGTACCGCGCGCGCAACACGGGTGACAAGGCGGCGTAACGCCCTGCGGTCATCGTCGTCGGCATGACGACCACCGCCATCGCCGCCACCGGCGCCACGGACCCGACGGACGCCACGGACATCCGCTGCCCGTACCGCTCCGCCGCGGTGCCGGGGCGGGCGGCGCGACCGGCCACGCCGCCGGTGCGCGACGGTCGCGGCGGGCCGGGACGAGGCGCCGGACCGGGTGGCCGCGGGCTGCGCCGCGCACGGCGCGGACGCCGCCCGTCCTGCGCGGGGGCCGCCCGGTCGGCGCGATCCTCGCCGGCGACCCGGCCACCGTCGGCGATCCGGTCAGCGTAGGCGACCTGGCCCGCGCCCAGGAGGGCGACGGCCCGATGCCCGACCACCCGATGCACCCGCTCACCCCTCACGGAACCCACGGAGCCCGCCGATGACGCTGATGACGTCCCCCCAGACGGACCGCCGACCGAAGGACCTGGTCCTGGTCGGTCACGGCATGGTCGGTCAGCGCTTCCTGGAGGCGCTGACCGAGCAGCCGGGCGCGGCCGAGTGGCGGGTCACCGTGCTCGCCGAGGAGCCGCGTCCGGCCTATGACCGGGTCCACCTGACCTCGTGGTTCTCCGGCACCACCGCCGAGGAGCTGTCGCTCACTCCGCCCGGCTTCCTGGCCGCGCACGGGATCGACCTGCGGCCCGCCGACCCGGCCGTCGCGATCGACCGCGCCGCGCGGACCGTCACCACCGCCTCCGGCCGGGTGCTCCCCTACGACGCGCTGGTCCTGGCCACCGGCTCCTACCCGTTCGTCCCGCCCGTCCCCGGCCACGACGCGGCGGGCTGCCACGTCTACCGGACCATCGAGGACCTGGAGGCGATCCGCGCGGACGCCGAGACCGCCCGGATCGGTGTGGTCGTCGGGGGCGGGCTGCTCGGCCTGGAGGCGGCGGGCGCGCTGACCGCGCTGGGCCTGGAGACGCACGTCGTGGAGTTCGCGCCCCGCCTGATGGCCCTTCAGGTCGACGAGGGCGGCGGCCGGCTGCTGCGCCGCAGGATCGAGGAGCTGGGCGTCAACGTCCACACCGGCGCCGGGACGCAGGCGATCCTCACCGGCGCGGACGACCGGGTGCGGGCGATGGGCCTCTCCGACGGCCGGGAGCTCCCCGCCGACCTGGTGGTCTTCTCGGCCGGCGTGCGGCCGCGCGACCAACTGGCCCGGGAGAGCGGCCTACCGGTCGGCGAGCGCGGCGGCGTCGTCGTCGACGAGCGGTGCCGCACCCGCGACCCGCACGTCTACGCCATCGGCGAGTGCGCGCTGGCCGCCGACGGCCGGGTCTACGGCCTGGTCGCCCCCGGCTACGCGATGGCCGAGACGGCCGCCCGCTCGCTGCTGGGCCTGGGCGGGGAGTTCACCGGCGCGGACACCTCCACCAAACTCAAGCTGCTCGGCGTCGACGTCGCCAGCTTCGGCGACGCGCACGGCGCCACCGAGGGTTCGCTCGACGTCCTCTACAGCGACAGCCGCTCCGGCGTCTACAAGAAGCTGGTGGTCGGCCGTGACGGGCGGCTGCTCGGCGGCGTCCTGGTCGGCGACACCGAGGCCTACGGCCTGCTGCGGCCGCTCGCCATCGGCGGCGAGCCGCTGCGGACGGCGCCCGAGCAGCTGGTGCTCCCGGCCGGGCTCGGTCCGGCCGCCGGGCCGATCGCGCTGCCCGACGAGGCCGTGGTCTGCTCCTGCCACAACGTCAGCAAGGGCGAGCTGCGCGCCGCCGTCCACGAGCAGGGCTGCGGGACCGTCCCCGAGGTCAAGAAGTGCACCAAGGCGGGTACCGGCTGCGGCAGTTGCGTGAAGCTGCTCGGCACGATCGTCACCGAGGAGCTGGCAGCGAGCGGCGTCCCGGTCGACAAGGGCCTGTGCGAGCACTTCGCGCACACCCGGGCCGAGCTCTACGAGATCCTCCGGGTCACCGGGATCGGCAGCTTCAGCGAGCTGATCGACGGCCACGGCAGCGGCGAGGGCTGCGAGGTCTGCAAACCGGTCGTCGCCTCGATCCTGGCCGGCCTCGATCCCGGCCACATCCTGGACGGCGAGCAGGGCTCGCTGCAGGACACCAACGACCACTTCCTGGCCAACCTGCAGCGCAACGGCTCCTACTCGGTCGTACCGCGCGTCCCCGGCGGCGAGATCACTCCCGAGGGGCTGATCGTCATCGGCGAGATCGCCCGGGACTTCGGGCTCTACACGAAGATCACCGGCGGTCAGCGGATCGACCTCTTCGGCGCCAGCGTCGACCAGCTGCCACCGATCTGGCGCCGCCTGGTGGACGCGGGCTTCGAGTCGGGGCACGCCTACGGCAAGTCGCTGCGCACCGTGAAGTCCTGCGTCGGCGAGACCTGGTGCCGCTACGGCGTTCAGGACTCGGTCGGGCTCGCGATCGAGCTGGAGCTGCGCTACCGGGGGCTGCGTTCGCCGCACAAGCTCAAGTCGGCGGTCTCCGGCTGCGCGCGCGAGTGCGCGGAGGCCCGGGGAAAGGACTTCGGCATCATCGCCACCTCGGCCGGGTGGAACCTCTACGTCGGCGGCAACGGCGGCATGACCCCGCGTCATGCGGACCTGCTCGCGGCCGACCTGGACCGGGAGACGCTGATCCGGACCATCGACCGCTTCCTGATGTTCTACATCCGCACCGCCGACCGCCTGGAGCGCACCTCGGTCTGGCTGGACCGGATCGAGGGCGGCCTGGACCACGTCCGCGCCGTCGTCGTCGACGACTCGCTCGACCTCTGTGCCGAACTCGACGCGCGGATGGCCCGTCACGTCGGCGCCTACCAGGACGAGTGGGCCGCCGTGCTGGCCGACCCCGAACGGCTGCGCCGGTTCACCTCCTTCGTCAACGCCCCCGGCACGCCCGACCCGGCCGTGACCTTCGTGCCCGAGCGGGGCCAGATCCGCCCCGCCCGCCCCGACGAGGACGGGCGCATCCTCGCCCCGGCGCTGATCGCCGGCCCCCGACTGGAGGTACGTACCGCATGAACGACACGGTGGAACTCTTCGACGGCACCGGGTGGACCGGGGTCTGCGCGTACCGGGACCTGTGCCCCGGGCGCGGCGTCGCCGTGCTGAGCGAGCGCGGCGAACAGGTGGCGGTCTTCCGGGACCGCGCCGGCGAGCTCTACGCGGTCGACAACCGCGACCCGTTCAGCGGCGCCCAGGTGCTCTCCCGCGGCATCCTCGGCAGTCGCGGCGGTGCGCCCACGCTGGCCTCGCCCATGTACAAGCAGGTCTTCGACCTGCGCGACGGCCGCTGCCTGGACGAGGAGACCGCCCCCGACGGCACGCCCGCGGTGCTGCGGGTCTGGCCGGTGCGCCGCTCACGGCGCGAGCCGGCGGGCGTGCGCGAGCCGTAGCACGCCCGAGCGGCGGGGAGGCGTCCCGCGAAACCCGCCGCTCGTAGTGTCTCTCGCACAACTCCCCATCCCCTGAACGAGCGGGTGACTCCTGATGAGCACAGTCGTCGGAAGCGAAGACACGACCGCCGAGGCGGTGGACCCGGGCCGGGTGCGCGGCATCACCGACTGGCGTCCGGAGGACCGGGAGTTCTGGGACCGGACCGGTGCCCGGACCGCCCGCCGCAACCTGGTCTTCTCGGTCCTCTCCGAACACATCGGCTTCTCGGTGTGGAGCCTGTGGTCGGTCCTGGTCCTCTTCCTCGGCCCCGAGTACCACATCGACCCGGCCGGCAAGTTCACCCTGACCGCGCTGCCCACGGCGCTGGGCGCGGTGCTGCGCCTGCCGTACACCTTCGCCGTGGCGAAGTTCGGCGGCCGCAACTGGACGGTCTTCAGCGCCCTGCTGCTGCTCGTGCCGACCGTGCTGGCCGGGATCGTGCTGCACCCCGGCGTCCCGTACGGGACGCTGCTCGCGGTGGCCTGCGTCGCCGGCGTCGGCGGCGGCAACTTCGCCTCGTCGATGGCGAACATCAACGCGTTCTACCCGCAGCGGCTCAAGGGCTGGGCGCTGGGCGTCAACGCCGGCGGCGGCAACCTCGGGGTCCCGGTCGTGCAGCTGGTCGGCCTGCTGGTGCTGGCCACCGCGGGCGCGGCCCACCCGCGCCTGGTGCCGCTGGTCTACCTGCCGCTGATCGTGCTGGCGGCCCTGGGCGCGGCGCTGAGGATGGACAACCTGCCGGCCCTGCGCAACGACAGACGCGCGCTGCGCGAGGTGGCCCGGGAGCCGCACGCCTGGGTGATGTCGCTCCTCTACATCGGCACCTTCGGTTCCTTCATCGGCTTCGGCTTCGCCTTCGGGCAGGTGCTCCAGGTCCAGTTCCACCACCAGTTCGACACCCCGGTGAAGGCCGCCTACCTGACCTTCCTCGGCCCGCTGCTCGGCTCGCTGGTGCGGCCGGTGGGGGGCAGGATGGCGGACCGCTGGGGCGGCGCGAAGGTGACCCTCGGCGCGTTCGTCCTGATGGCAGCGGGCGCGGGGCTCGTGCTGGCCGCCTCACGGGCCAACTCGCTGCCGCTGTTCCTGACCGGCTTCCTGGCCCTGTTCGTCCTGAGCGGGATCGGCAACGGCTCGACCTACAAGATGATCCCGGCGATCTTCCAGGCGAAGGCGCACACCTCGGTCGCGGGCGGCGCGGACCCGGAGACCGCCTGGACCGGGTCCCGCCGCCGGGCGTCCGCACTGATCGGCCTGGCCGGCGCGATCGGCGCGTTCGGCGGGGTGCTGGTCAACGCCGCCTTCCGGCAGTCCTTCCTGACCAGCAAGAACGGTGACGCGGCGTACCTGGCGTTCCTCGCGGCGTACGCGGTGTGCTCCGTCGTGACCTGGGCCGTGTACCTGCGCCCCTCGGCCCGGCGGCTGCACGGGATCTGAGCCGCGGCCGGCGCCACCGGACCGGCGGTCAGAGCCGGACGACGACCAGGGCCGTGTCGTCGGTGGCGCCGCCGATCGGCAGCAGGTCGTGCAGGAGGGCGTCGGCGAGGGGTTCGGGGGCGCTCCCGCGGTGGCGGGCCAGGGAGTGGGCGAGGCGGGCGAGGCCGGTGTCGATGTCCTCGCGGCGGCGTTCGACCAGCCCGTCGGTGTAGAGCACGAGCGTGTCGCCCTCCCCGAAGGCCACGGTCGCCTCCGGGCGGGGGACGGGGTAGGGGCGGGCACCGAGCGGGGGGTCGGTGGCCCGGTCCAGGAACTCGACGGTGCCGTCGGTGTGCAGCAGGGCGGGCGGGGGGTGGCCCGCGCTGCTGTAGCTGATCCTGTGCGTGCCCCAGTCGATGTGGGTCTCCACCGCCGTGGTGCTCTCGGCGCCGTCGACCGAGCGCGCGTACAGGCCGAGCACCTCCAGCGCCTGGGCCGGCCCGTCGGCGACCAGCGAGGCCGCGCTCAACGCGCTGCGGAGCAGGCCCATGACGCAGGCGGCCCGGAGGCCGTGGCCGACGACGTCGCCGACGGCCACCCCGATGCGGTCACCGGGCAGGTCGACCAGGTCGTACCAGTCGCCGCACACGTTCAGCGCGCCCACGGCGGGCCGGTAGCGCACGGCGGCCGGGTGGTGGCCCACCGGTCGCGGAGCGGGCAGCATCGCCTCCTGAAGGGCGAGAGCCACCTCGCGCTCCCTGGCGTGGGCCTGCCGCAGCCGCTCGTTGACGTCCTGCAGCTCGCGGGCCCGCGAGTAGAGCTCGGCCTCCAGCACCCGGGCCCGGCCGCCGCCCGGGCGACCGCGGGCCGTGATGAGCTCGGTCACCTCCTCCACCCGGTGCACGAGCAGGACCACCCGGCCGTCGGACCCGAGCACCGGAGCGTTCACCGGACTCCAGTACCGCTCCGTCCAGGTGCCCGGCCGCTCCGGGGACTCGACGTCGTAGCGCTGCAGCGCCATGGCGTCGCGCTCGCCGGTGTCCAGCACCCGCAGGAGCGACGCGCGCAGGTTCCGCACACCGTTCGCCGTGGCGTCGTTCGGGTTGTCGGGGAAGACGTCGAAGAGGTACCGGCCGATCAACGCGGCCCGCGGGCGGCCCGACACGCGGAGGTACTCCTCGTTCACCTCCGCGTACACCAGTTCGGGGGTCAGCAGCGCCACCATGCCGGGAAAGGCCTGGAAAACGGCCGCATAGTCGATGTCCGCGCCCTTCATGCTCCGCCTGCCTCACCGTGCGCCGCAGTCTTCCGGTTCAACGATAGGAGCAGGACGGGGACGCCGCCCGGGCCCCGGCCCCGGCGGGGTGCCTCACTCGCGTGACCACTCGGTCTCGGCCTGGGGCTCGCCGACCGCGTCGGTGCCCTCCCAGAGGCGGATCCTGACCGCCCGGGGGCCGGGAGCGGGCGAGGAGAGCGTGCGCACGAACACGTCGCGGAGGTGGTTGGCCGCCTGCTGGGGCGGCCCGTCGTACGCCACGGGATTCTGCGCCGGGGCGCCGTCCCGCCGGAGCCAGTGGCCGTCGTCGTCCTGGGTCTCCAGTACCCACCGGTAGTGCCGCATCCTGGCCTCCTGTGCCGACGATCCCGCCCGGAACACGACCGTATGAGCCGGACGGGCCGACGGCGACCGGTGGACGACCGGCGGACGACCGGTGGACGCCGACGCCTCGGCGCCCGGCCGGCTCCGGCGGTCCCGAGAGCTCAGGGGCAGTGGTACGGGAACGAGGCCGTCGCGGTCCGGGGGGCCGGGGAGAGGATCTCCAGGGTGGCGGTGGCCTGGAGCGAGCCTTGGCCCTCGAAGCTCCAGCGCAGCACCAGGTCGGTCCGGTGGGCGCCGGAGCCGACCTCCTGGGTGATCTCGCCGGAGGTGGTGCCGTCGCTGCGCAGCCAGCGGTAGCGGATGGTGCCGGCGCCGCCGTTGGTACCGACCGCGGCCGTGATCACCGCCGTACCGCCGCAGCCCGGGCCCGCCGGGTCGGTGGTCACACCGATGCCGGTGACCGCCAGGGCGGGCGTGGTGAAGCGCCAGAACAGGAAGGCCAGCACGGCCAGCAGCACGGCCACCGGCACCAGCCACCGCCACACCCGGCGGCGGCGGGGCGCCTCCTGCGGCTGCGGCACGGCGGTGCCGTGCCAGACGGCGGCGGCCTGCGGCGGGACACCGGGGCCGAACCGACGCAACTCACCCGGGGCGAGCGGCTGTTCGCGCGGCGTCGGGTCGACGGGCGTGGTGGTCTCCGCCGGCTCCGGTGCGCCGCCCCAGACCTCGGGGTCCAGGAACGTCGCGCTCGCGGCCTCGGTGCGGTCGAGCCGGACGGTCTCGTCGAGCCGGGCGGTGGCCACGGTGTCGGGTCCGAGCCGGGCGGTGGCCACGGTGTCGGGTCCGAGCCGGGCGGTGGCCTCGGTGTCGTCGAGCCGGACGGTGGCCTCGGCGTCGGGCCCGAGCCGGAGCGTCCGGTCGGCGCCCTCCGGACCGGCGGCGAGTCGAACGGTCGGGTCTGCGGCCGCGCCCGGTGCCGGGGCGGAGTCGGGGCGGGGCGTGGACATGGCTGCTCCAGAGAACGCGGCAGGGAAGGGTCGTCGGGGACCGGACAAGTGGCGGACCGGGCAGGTGGCGGACCGGGGACCGGTACGGGTCAGCGGGGCGGGTCGCAGAGGTAGGCGGCCATCGTGGCGGACGTCTTGCCCGGCTTCGCCGCCGCCGGCGTCGTACCGACGCTCACGCCCCAGGTCGGGAAGGTGTCGGCCGAGCCGAAGTCGTGCGGCCGGGTGACGGTGGCGCGGCCGTCACGGATCACCACCGTGTCGGTCGCGACGGTGACCACCGCTCTGCCCGAGGTGTGGAACCAGTTCAGCGTCAGGGTGCCGGTGCCCGTGCCCTGGGCGACCACGGTGACGGTCGCGGTCAGGCTCCACCGGCCGCTGCAGGTCAGCGAGTCCAGGTTCACCGTGGTCACGGCGATGGTCGCCGGGGCGACGGTCGCCGTCGGGGTCGGGGTCGACGTGGCCGTCCCCGTCGGTGCGGGGGCGGTGGAGGCGGGCGGGGCCGACGGGGGCGCGGCCCCCACGGTCGCGGGCAACCAGACGGTCCGCGCCGGGGGGATCCTCCGCGAGCTGTTCACCGCTGACGTCGACCTGATCGGCAC